>NZ_JBSKBP010000011.1:189307-210354 GCF_053714275.1 Mesorhizobium sp. Arg314
GCTCGAACGGCTTGGCCGAAGCGGCCAGGAAGGAAAGAATGCATGGCGAATAAGGAAAACGCCGAACTCGTTTTCGCGCCGCTGGGCGGCGTCGGCGAGATCGGCATGAACTTCGCCCTCTACGGCTACGGACCCGCCGACGCGCGTGAATGGATCATCGTCGATGTCGGTGTCACGTTTCCGGACGCGGCACATCCGGGCGTCGATCTCATCTTGCCCGATACGCGCTTCATCGAGGAGAACCTCGACGGCCTGCGCGGCATCGTTATCACGCATGCGCATGAGGACCATTACGGCGCGCTGCTCGACATCTGGCCGAAGCTCAAGGCGCCGGTCTGGATGACGCCGTTCACCGCCGGTCTGCTCGAAGCCAAGCGGCAGGGCGAGCGGAACGCCCCGAAGATCCCGGCGTCGATCTATCGCGCCGGCGAGACGTTCACCATCGGGCCGTTCGAGATCGAGGCGATCCCGGTTGCGCACTCGATTCCCGAGCCGATGTCGCTGGCGATCACCACGCCCGCCGGTACCGTGATCCACACCGGCGACTGGAAGATCGACCCGGCGCCGACGATCGGCCCGAAGACCGACGAGGCGCGTTTCCGCGCTTATGGCGACAAAGGCGTGCTGGCGCTGATCTGCGATTCCACCAATGCGCTCAGGGAAGGGGAGTCGCCGTCGGAAGTGGCGGTCGGCGAGGGCCTCAAGGGCGTCATCGAGAATGCCAAGGGCCGCGTCGCGGTCACGACCTTCTCCTCCAATGTTGGGCGTATCGTCTCGATCGCCAGGGCGGCGCGCGATGCCGGCCGGCAATGCCTGGTGCTCGGCCGCTCGCTCAAGCGCGTCATCGATGTGGCGGGCGAGCTCGGCTACATGGACGGCCTTCCGGAATTCATCGCCGAGGAAGACTACGGCTATATCCCGCGCGAGAACCTGGTGATCATTTGCACCGGCAGCCAGGGCGAGCCGCTGGCCGCGCTTGCAAAGCTCTCGCGTGACGAGATGAAGTCGGTGGCGCTGACAGCCGGCGACACGGTGGTGTTTTCCTCGCGCACCATTCCCGGCAATGAAAAGGCGATCCTCGAAATCAAGAACCGGCTGATCGACCTCGGCATGAAGATCATCGAGGACGGCGACGCGCTGGTGCACGTCTCCGGCCACCCGCGGCGCAGCGAATTGCGCAAGATGTATGAATGGGTGCGGCCGCAGATCGGCGTTCCCGTGCATGGCGAGGCAGCGCATCTCGTGGCACAGGGCTCGCTGATGTCGATGTCGGGCATCGGCCAGGTGGCGCAGGTGCGCGACGGCGACATGCTCAGGCTCTGGCCCGGTCCGGCGACGATCATAGACCAGGTGCCGTTCGGCCGGCTCTACAAGGACGGCCTGCTGATCGGCACCGACCAGGCGATGGGCATACGCGATCGCCGCAAGCTGTCCTTCGCCGGCCATGTCGCGGTCAATGTCGTGCTCGACGACAAATATGAGCTTGCCGGCGACCCCGACCTAGTGGCGATCGGCGTCGCCGAGGCCGATGCCAAGGGCGAGACTCTGGAAGATCTGATGCTCGATGCGGCAATCGGCGCGGTGGACTCGATCCCGCGCCAGCGCCGAAAAGACCTCGACCTGGTGCAGGAAGCGGTGCGCCGTGCCGTGCGCGGCGCGGCCAACGAAGCCTGGGGCAAGAAGCCGTTGGTGACTGTATTCGTCACGCGGTGACGAACAGGGGAATAGGGCAGTAGGGCAGTAGGGCAGTAGAGAAGAACGAGTGGTTACTTTCTTGTGCCTTCTGCCTTACTCCCCTAAAAGCGGAGCGCTTTATGCTTGGACGCCTGAACCATGTCGCGCTTGCCGTGCCGGACTTGGCCGCGGCAATGGCCGCCTATCGCGATACGCTGGGCGCGCGATTGAGCGAGCCGCAGGCGCTGCCGGAACACGGTGTCACCGTCGCGTTCGTCGATGTCGGCAACACCAAGATCGAGTTGCTGGAGCCGCTGGGCGATGCCTCGCCGATCGCGGCGTTCCTCGATAAGAATCCTTCGGGCGGCATGCATCATGTCTGCTACGAGGTCGACGATATCCTTGCCGCCCGCGACCATTTGAAGGCGAGCGGCGCGCGCGTGCTGGGCGACGGCAACCCGAAGACCGGCGCGCATGGCAAGCCGGTGCTGTTCCTGCACCCCAAGGATTTCTTCGGCACGCTCGTCGAACTGGAGCAGGTATGAACTGGATTCTGTTCGCCGCGCTGTTCTTCGTCACCTGGTGGCTGGTGCTGTTCGTTGTTCTTCCGTTCAGCCTGCGCACCCAGGACGACGATCAGGATGTCACGCTTGGCACCGTTTCCAGCGCGCCGCGGGGGCCGCATATGCTGCGCGCCTTCGTCCGCGCGACGATCGTGACGGTGATCGTCATGGGTATTCTCTACGGTCTTACGATGGGGTTGGGATTCGGTTTCGACGACATCATGCGGGTCATGCCGGACTTCACGCCGGACGCCAGTCACTGATACCGCTAGAGCGTCTCACCGTTTCACGGAAACGGCGAACCGCTCTATCTCTTTGTTTTGCCGCAATTCCGGGCGGAAAACCGCTCACACTTTTCCTGGAATTGCTCTAGACACAGTCTCCGCAAGTATTGAGCAGTAAGCGCGCGTCAAGGTTGAAATCGGAAGCCGGCTTCCGATTTCGGCGGCTAATCATGGTCGATGCTGTTTGGCAGATGGTCGTGCTAAGCAGATGATTGCACAAAAAAAATGCAAGGCACGAGGCCTTGCAATTTAAACGCGTCCGATCCGTTTCCGGTGTCCGGCGGCAGCGAGTTACCGCGCCTAGATCGCATCCTCCCAAGACTTTGACCGCGTAGGAGAGCAGATTTTTCTCCGCCCTCTCGGTTATCGGGGCACACTAGACCAAGGCAGGTGAAAATGTCACGAAGAATTTTGCCTCGAAACAGGCAATATCGTGCTGCACTGCACAATAGTGCGGCAGGGCTTGCTTGTGAATCGATCAAATAGCCATTTGCGGCACTTTGCAGCCAAAATCGCCTTTTTGGTAGGGTGCAGAAGACCCCGATACTTTGGGGCACTCGGGTTTCCATTCGGCCATGAAATGGCTATGAAGCCCGGGCAAGCAGCCTCGGTTGCGCCGATTCCCCGCGCCGCCATCTTCATTCACGGACCAGTCCATGCGTTTGTCGCGCTACTTCCTGCCCATTCTCAAAGAAAATCCCCGTGAGGCCGAAATCGTCTCGCATCGGCTGATGCTGCGCGCCGGCATGATCCGCCAGCAGGGGCAGGGCAGCTTTTCGTGGCTGCCATTGGGCAAGCGCGTGCTGGACAAGGTCTGCCGGATCATCCGCGAGGAACAGGACCGCGCCGGCGCGTTGGAAATTCTGATGCCGACCATCCAGTCGGCGGATCTGTGGCGCGAAAGCGGCCGTTACAACGACTACGGCAAGGAGATGCTGCGCATCAAGGATCGCCAGGACCGCGATATGCTCTACGGTCCGACCAACGAAGAGATGGTCACCGAGATTTTTCGCGCCTACGTCAAGTCCTACAAGGACCTGCCGCTCAATCTCTACCACATCCAGTGGAAGTTCCGCGACGAGGTGCGTCCCCGCTTCGGCGTCATGCGCTCGCGCGAGTTCCTGATGAAGGACGCCTATTCCTTCGACCTCGATTTCGAGGGCGCCAGGGCAGCTTACAACCGCATGTTCGTCTCCTATCTCAGGACGTTCACGCGCATGGGCCTGCAGGCCATTCCGATGCGCGCCGACACCGGTCCGATCGGTGGCGACCTCAGCCACGAGTTCATCATCCTGGCGGAGACCGGCGAGAGCCAGGTGTTCTGCGACCGCGCTTATCTCGCGCTCGACGTTCCGGGCGCCGGCACCGACTTCTCCAACGATGCCGAGATCGGCGACATCGTGAAGAAATGGACGACGCCTTACGCCGCCACCGACGAAATGCACGACAAAGCGGCCTGGGAGAAGGTCGTTGAAGGCGACCGGCTCTCGGCGCGCGGCATCGAGGTCGGCCATATCTTCCATTTCGGCGAGAAGTATTCCAAGCCCATGAACGCCAAGGTGACCGGCCCCGACGGCAAGGACCATTACGCCTCGGGCGGCTCCTACGGCATCGGTCCGTCGCGGCTGGTCGCGGCGATCATCGAGGCGAGCCATGACGAGAACGGCATCATCTGGCCGGAAGCGGTGGCGCCCTTCGATATCGGCCTGATCAACATGAAGGCCGGCGATGCCGAATGCGACCGCGTCTGCGACGAGCTTTATGCCGCGCTGATATCGGCCGGCAAGGACGTGCTCTATGACGACACCGACCAGCGGCCGGGCGGCAAGTTCGCCACCGCCGACCTGATCGGCCTGCCGTGGCAGGTGATCGTCGGCCCGCGTGGCGTGGCCGCCGGCGAGGTCGAGATCAAGAACCGCAAGTCGGGCGAGCGCGAAACGCTGCCGATCGCCGAGGCCAGGAAGCGCCTGGGTATCGCCGCATGAGCGAGGCGGGGACAGCGGCCAGATCAGGGGCGGGCGCCTTTTCCGGCTTTGAGCGCATGGTGGCGTGGCGCTACCTGCGCTCGCGCCGCAAGGAGACGGTGATCTCGGTCATCGCCTCGATTTCCTTCCTCGGCATCATGCTGGGCGTCGCGACGCTGATTGTCGTCATGGCCGTGATGAACGGTTTCCGCGCCGAATTGCTGACCCGCATCCTCGGCGTCAACGGCCATCTCATCGTGCAGCCGCTCGATTCGCCGCTGGAGGATTACGCCCAGGTGGCGAGCCGCATCAACGGCGTCTCCGGGGTCAAATACGCCATCCCGCTGATCGACGGCCAGGTGCTGGCGCAAGGCAATGTCGGCGGCGGCGCGGGTGCCTTGGTGCGCGGCATCCGCGGCGAGGACCTCGGCAAGATTTCGATCGTCTCCAGCAACATCAAGCAGGGCACGCTTGACGGCTTCGACACCGGCGATGGCGTGGCGATCGGCAAGCGCATGGCCGAAAGCCTCGGGCTGGTGCTTGGCGATACCATAACGCTGATCTCTCCCGACGGCGACGTGACACCGCTCGGCACGACGCCGCGCATGAAGGGCTACAAGGTCGCGGCGATCTTCGAGGTCGGCATGTCGGAATATGACAACTCGATCGTCTACATGCCGTTCTCGGAAGCGCAGCTCTATTTCAACATGGATGGGCGGGCGCAGACCATCGAGATCTATGTCGACAATCCAGACAATGTCGACGCGCTGAAGCCTCTGGTCGAGCAGGCGGCGCAACGGCCGGTCGATCTCGTCGATTGGCGCCAGCGCAACGAGACCTTCTTCTCGGCGCTGCAGGTCGAACGCAACGTCATGTTCATGATCCTGACGCTGATCGTGCTGGTGGCGGCGCTCAACATCATTTCCGGCCTCATCATGCTGGTGAAGGACAAGGGACATGACATCGCCATCCTGCGCACGATGGGCGCTTCGCGCGGAGCGATTCTGCGCATCTTCTTGATGACAGGAGCGGCGATCGGCGTCACCGGCACGATCGCCGGCGTGCTGCTCGGCGTCGTCATCTGCCTCAACATCGAATCGATCCGCCAGTTCTTCTCGTGGATGACCGGCAGGATACTGTTCAATCCGGAGCTCTATTTCCTCAGCCAGCTGCCGGCGAAGATGGATCCGCGCGAGACGACCTATGTGGTGATCATGGCGCTGGCCTTGTCGTTCCTCGCGACGGTGTTCCCGGCGTGGCGGGCCGCCCGGCTCGATCCCGTCGAAGCCTTGAGGTACGAGTGATGGCCGAGGCCATTATCGAGTTGAAGGGCGTCGAGCGGCACTATGTCCAGGGGCCGCGCAAGCTCACCATTTTGAACGGTGCCGACTTTTCGCTCAGGCGCGGCGAGATGGTGGCGCTGGTGGCGCCGTCGGGCTCCGGCAAGTCTACCTTGCTGCACACAGCCGGCCTGCTGGAGCGGCCCGACGCCGGCGACGTGATGCTCGCAGGCCGTGCCTGCGGCCGCTTGTCGGACGAGGAGCGAACCGCGATCCGCCGCAATGATGTCGGCTTCGTCTACCAGTTCCATCACCTGTTGCCGGAGTTCTCAGCGCTCGAGAACATCATGATGCCGCAGCTGATCAAGGGGCTTTCCTCCAAGGACGCCTCGGAACGGGCGGCGCAGCTTCTCGACTATATGCAGATCGGCAAGCGTGCGCAGCACCGGCCGGCCGAGCTTTCCGGCGGCGAGCAGCAGCGCGTGGCGATCGCGCGCGCGGTCGCCAATGCGCCGCTGGTGCTGCTGGCCGACGAGCCGACGGGCAATCTCGATCCGGTCACCGCTTCCTACGTGTTCGATGCGCTGGAGGCGCTGGTCAGGCAGTCGGGCCTTGCGGCGCTGATCGCCACCCACAACCACGAGCTCGCCGGGCGCATGGACCGGCGGGTGACGCTGGCCGAGGGCAAGGTCGTCCCGCTGTAGGCCAAGCCGGTATCTACCCAAGAGGGGCCAGGCGCCGAGTTTTAGGCAGCGACGATTGTCATCGCAGTCGGCCCGATGCATCTGCCGCAGATGTGATACGATGCGATCTCCCGCCGGTCGGAGGCCGCCGTGAAAAAGGTCATTGTCGGCATTGTCGCGCTGTTGTTCCTGATGGTCGCCTTGACGACTGTCTACTCCTTGCTTTTCGGTTGTCCGCATGGCGGCTCATACCGGTGTGTCCAGGGCTTCAACCGGGAGACCTGCGGCTGTCCACAGTCGTAGGTTTCGAGCGCTCCTGTCGCGAAGGCAAACAGCCAATCCCCAGCACTTTGCGCAAGGCGACCAGCAGCCGATAGCGTCTGATTTTGTGGGCCGTTCACGGCTTCTCACCTCCCATCGGGCGGTTAACCTTTCATTTACTGTGCAAAATTTCTCGCCCTGCCGCTGTGCCAGACGGCCGTTGACATTCGAACAAAATTAGAACAAATTACGAACATACCAACAACGGAGAGAGTTATGTCTGATCTGGTTCAGGATGTCGTCTCGCTGGTTTGCATGAGCACCTTCCTCGTTTCCATGGCGATCTGGATCGGCGCCATGTGATCAGGCGGCTTGGCCGCCGCTGTCCGGGCGGGCAAGAGCCCGCCCTGTTGTTGGGAGGGCAAGAGCCCGCCCTGGGACGGCAAGAGCCCGCCCTGGGACGGCAAGAGCCCGCCCATTGCGGGAAGGGCAAGGGCCCGCCCTTTGTTAAGTCTTTCTTGGCCGCGCCGCCGCTAGGCTGCTCCTTCAAGACAGGGAGCTCAAGACAGGGGAGCCAAGGCAGTGTCGGTCATCGTCACGGTCACTCTCGTGGCCGGCAATCTCGGACTGATCTTTCTTTTGATGACCTTGCCGCTCGGTTTGCGCACGGTGACGGCCAGCCGTGTGATCAAGGCCGGCCGCAATCGTCTCTGGCAGGCGCTGTGGCCGTTCGGCGGCGATGCCGGCTGGTCCGGCGAAATCCTTTCCGCCGAGCCCCTGGACGGCGAGGGGACGGCGCTGATCAAATTGTCCTGGGAAGGCCGGGACGGTGGGTCGATCGAACGCAAGGCGCGGTTTGAGGATCTGAGGGAGGGAAGCTACTTCTCGATGACGGTCATCGAGGATACGGCGCTCGATCCATCGTTCTGGGCGAATTATCGCGAGACCGCCGAGCTTGCGTCCGAGGGCGATGCCACGCGGGTCACGCTTACCCAGACCGACCGCTATCGCGGCGTCGCGTTTCTGATCTTCCGCTTCTTTGCCATGCGCCGCGAGCTGCGCAAGCTGGACGTCTGGGCGGCAACCGGCACGTATCGCAAGGGTGGCTGGTTCGAGCATCCGGTGAGCCAGGTCGGCTTTGCCGTGCTTTCGGCCGGTATCCTATGGCCATTCTTCGGCCTCAGCCTCGGCGGCTTCGCGCTGGCCACGATCCTGACTTCGGTGGTCGCCCTGCACGAGCTCGGCCACATGGCGGCCTTCCGGCTGACGGGGCATCGCCGGGCGCGGATGATCTTCATTCCGCTGCTCGGCGGCATCGCCATCGGCGGCAGGCCCTATGACAGCCGCTTCGAAGTGGCGTTCGTGGCGCTGATGGGCGCGGGCTTTTCCGCTTTCCTGGTGCCGGTGCTGATCGCCGCCAGCGGCTTCGCCAATGGCGAGGGACATCGCCTGGCCGCCATGCTTTTGGCCACGCTTGCCGGCTGCGCGTCGCTGTTCAACATCGCCAATCTGGTGCCGGTGTGGAAATTCGACGGCGGCCAGGTGCTGCGCCAGATCTGCCCCGGTCCGGCGGCACTCGCGCTGGCGTCCTTCTTCCTGCTCTCCGCGCTTCTTGCGCTCGGCTGGCGGGCCGGTTTCTCGCCGAGCTTCCTGCTGATCGCGGGCGCGGTGTTTTCGATCCTCAGCCTGATCACCATGGGCAGCGGCGTGAAGCCGCGCCATGAGCTGAAGCCGATCCAGACCTTCGACCGGCTGGCCATGGCCGGCGCGCTGCTCGCGGTGTTTGCCATCCACGGCTACGGCATGCTCTGGGCTTCGGCACAGCTGATGTAGGGGCGGCGGGTCAGCCTGCCTTGCGGGCCGGTTCGGCGGTTGGGACCGCTGCGGGTCCAAACACATCCTCGAAGGCGGATTTCAGCGCGAGGTCGAGGTCGGCCATGGTGACGGGAAGGCCAAGATCGACGAGGCTGGTCACGCCGTGGTCCGAGACGCCGCAGGGCACGATGCCGCTGAAATGGCCAAGGTCCGGTTCGACATTGATCGCGATGCCGTGAAAACTCACCCAGCGCCTGAGCCGGATGCCTATTGCCGCGATCTTGTCCTCGGCCGGCCTGCTGTCCGGCAGGGCAGGCCGATCCGGCCGCACCACCCAGACGCCGACGCGGTCCTCGCGCCGCTCGCCGCGCACGTTGAAGGCGGCCAGCGTGCCGATGATCCATTGCTCGAGCGCGGCGACGAAGGCGCGCACATCCTCGCGCCGGCGCTTCAGGTCGAGCATGACATAAGCCACGCGCTGTCCCGGGCCATGATAGGTGTATTCGCCGCCACGCCCGGCGGCGAAGACCGGAAACCGGTCGGGCTCGATCAAATCCTCGCTGCGGGCGCTGGTGCCGGCGGTGTAGAGCGGCGGATGCTCGACCAGCCAGACCATCTCGCCGGCGGCGCCGCTTCGAATTGCGTCGGCGCGCGCCTCCATGAAGGCCAGCGCGTCCGGATAGGACGTAAGGCCGGGTTCGATCACCCATTCCACCGGCGCCGAACCGGGGAGCGGCAGGAACGACGTGGCGATCTGGCTGCGTTCTGTCATGGAGTGTTTCTCAACTTGCGCTTATATGGCGGCAATCGGTCAAAACGTCCAGTTCCGCTTCCTCGTCGCGAGCCTGTGGCATTGTGCCGGCAGCAGCTAACGATTATTCCGCATGGCGCACTTGTTTCGCCGGAAACGATTTGCTACAGGCCCCGAGCCGGACGGTTCCGGCTCCTACCACGTGCGGTCGTGGCGGAATTGGTAGACGCGCAGCGTTGAGGTCGCTGTGGGGCAACCCGTGGAAGTTCGAGTCTTCTCGACCGCACCATTCTCCCCCAAAAAAGTGTTTCTTGGATGAGCCCGTGACCGAAGCGGGTCGGCGCGCATCTCTTTTTCCGAGAGCCAAAACAGATGCGGCGACAGGCTTGAGGCCGTGCCGCCGCTTTGAGCTTTGCTAACAGGTGGCCCGGCAAACCCGGCCTATCCCGTCCACCCGAGGCCAGCCGAGATGCAATTGATCGATACGAGCAGCGCGTCGGTAGCCCGCTTCTGATCCGCCGTGCCGGTATTTGCACGAACTTCGCGCAGCAGATCGACCTGCAGCCGGTGGATGTCATCCATCTGCCGGCGCAAATTGTCGAAACGCCTTTTGAACATCGGGAAGCGCGCGGAAAGATCACCTCCCGTGAGGTCCCTGATCAGGCGTCGCGTCAACTCATATTCCGCGGTGATGCGGGCGTAGATTCGGCTGGCCGCATCGCTGTCGGACACCAGGCCGGCATAGAGCCGCGCGATTTCCATGTCGGACTGGTAGAGCGTCTTCTCGGCCTCGTCGACGATCAGGCGGAAGAAGCGCGAGTGCTCGAACATGCGGGCCAGAAGCTCGCGCCCGGCCTCGCCGCGCACCGTGACGAAAGAACTCAGCGCGCTGCCGATGCCATACCAGCCGGTCAACAGATGTCGATTCTGGCTCCAGGCGAACACCCATGGAATGGCGCGCAGGTCGGCGATGCCGCTGGCGCCGAAACGACGATCCGGCCGCGAGCCCATTTTCAGCAGCGCAAGTTCCGCGACCGGGCTCGCCTGGTTGAAATAATCGAGGAAGCCGGACTCGGCCATCAACCCGGCATAGGACGCCTGCGACATGCCTGCCAGCGCCTCCAGCGCTTCGTCGAACTCCGGCGTTTCCTTCGGCACGGCATCGCCGGGCGATCCCACACCATGGGCCAGCACGGCGGCGGCGAGAACTTCGAGCTGGTTGGGGCCGGTGCCGCGATTGGCGAATTTCGACGATACGACCTCGCCCTGCTCGGTCACCCGCATGGTGCCGGCGACAGTGCCTTGCGGCTGTGCGGCGATCGCCCGGCCGGTCGGTGCGCCGCCACGGCTGACGGAGCCGCCACGGCCGTGGAAGAAACTGATCCGGACCTTGTGCTTGCGGCCGATAGCAGCGAGGCGCTTTTGCGCTTTCGCCAGTTCCCAGTTGGAAGCCAGGAAACCGCCGTCCTTGTTCGAATCAGAATAGCCAAGCATGATTTCCTGGCGCGCGCCGAAATCGCGCACCGTGCGCCTCACCAGCGAAGTGTCGAGCAATCCGTTCAATATGCCGGGGGCAGCCTGCAGGTCGGCGATCGTCTCGAACAATGGCACGATCCGCAGCCTGATCGCGCCGCCGCCGCCGGGCGCGGTTGAAAGCCCGCAATATTGCGCCAGCAAGTAGACCGCGAGCAGATCGTCGGCCGAGCGTGTCATGCTGAGCACGAAAGAGCCGACGGCGTCGGCATCCGAACCCGCGATGTGCTTGGCGATGACGGAAAATGTCGAAAGCAGTTCGCCTGCTTCAGGCGAGAGCCGCCCTTCGTCGATCTCCAGCCGCTCGCCCTGGCTGAGGCCAGAGCGAATGCGCGCCGACCATTGCGGCGTGCCGGTCGCGACCGGATCCGTCAGCGTAAACAGCTCGGCCAGCACACGGTTGACGACCGTGGAGTTCTGCCGGATGTCGAGCGAGACCGTGCGGAAGCCGAAGCTTCCGACCTGCCAAAGCAGAGGCTGAACGAAACGCCTGGCTACCGCGCGTCCGCCGATCGCTTCGAGAACGCAGGACAGCCCGTACAGATCGGCGCGAAACGCCTCCGCCGAGAGGTAGGCCGCCTGACCGCCGTCCCGCGTCGCGACCAACCGGGCAAGCAAGGCCGAAGCGAACTGGCGAAGGGGCTCATCAGGGTTTCGGGCGGCGATCTCTTCAGCCTCGCCACTTTTCTCAAGCGCCGTCTGCAGCACTGGCCTGAAGGTGGCCGGCAGCTCAATGACGTTCGAGCTGGCGCTGAGCACCGCCACCAGCCGCTGCACCTGCGTCAGATACCAGCCTATGGCGGTGTTGCGGTATTCGGCCATGGCATGGCTGGTGACCGCGGCCGTCACATTCGGATTGCCGTCGCGGTCGCCGCCGATCCACGAGGCATAGCGCATGAAGGAGGGAATCCTGATCGCCTCGCCCGGATAGTGACGCTCGAAGGCGCCTTGAAGCTTGCCATAGAGCTGCGGCGTCGCCTCGAAGATGACTTCGCGAAAGAAATGCAGGCCCCAGGCGATTTCGCGTTCGACCGTCGGGCGCTCCAACCGCAGCTCGCCCGTCATCCACAGAAGCTCGATCTCGCTTTCGAGGTCCGCGACCAACAGGTCGCGTTCGCGCGGCGCCCAGCGCGGCTGGTCGAGCTCGGTCAGCTTGCGATAGATACGGCGATGGATCTCCAGCACGGTGACGCGTTTGGCCTCCGTCGGGTGGGCGGTCATGGTCGGGCCGACGCAAAGCCCGTCGAGTGCCGCCTGGACTTCTTCCGCCGAGTGGCCGTTCGCCGTCATCTGCGCGACCACGCTGGCGAAGGACCCGGGCACCTCGTCGACACCCGCGCCCTGTTCGAGTTCGCGACGCGCCCGCATGGCAAGCAGCTCGTCGGCGATCGTCAGCAACTGGAACCACACGCCGCTCGCCTGAAGCGCCGGAATGCGCTGCTCGGCGGCGAGGGAGACAAGAGACCTGCGTCCGCTCAAGACCGCGGCGATCTCGGGCTCGCGCGCGCTTGCGACCTGAAGCAGCAGGCGCAACAACAGGCTGCGCTCGTCCTCACGAAACTTGATGCGTCTGCTCTGTTCCAAAGCCGCTCCTCGTTCGCATCGATCGCAGCCGCGCCCCTCAAATCGAGGTGGCGCCGGCGTCAGGCGACCCGGTCGGGAACCGGGCGACCCTCGAAGAAGGCGGTCAGGTTCTCCACCACCTTCATGCCCATCGCCACGCGCGTTTCCTCGGTCGCACTGCCGAGATGCGGCAGCAGCACGACGTTCTCCAACCGCTTCAGCGCCTCCGGAACGGCCGGCTCGTCGGCAAAGACATCGAGACCCGCGCCCGCGATCTCGCGCCTTTGCAGCGCGCCGATCAGGGCATCCTGGTCGACGACGTCGCCTCGCGCCGTGTTGATCAGGAACGCGCCGGTTTTCATCGACCGAAGGCGTCGAGCATCGATGAGATGGCGGTTTTCCGCGCCGCCCGGACAATGCAGCGACACGAAGTCGGATGTTGCGAGCACATCTTCCAGATTTGGCATCTGCACGGCGCCCATGGCGCGCGTCTCGTCATCATCGACAGGCGAGCGATTGAAGAAGACGATCTTCATGCCGAAGCCGAAATGCGCGCGCCTGGCTGTCGCCTTGCCGATGCGCCCCATGCCGACAATGCCCAAGGTCTTGCCCGACACTTTCGCGCCGGCCATGTGGGTCGGCGACCAGCCGCGCCACTCACCGGCCCGCAACTGCCGCTCGCCTTCACCGGTCCGGCGCGCGACAGCCAACATCAGGCTAAGCGCAAGATCGGCGGTGCAATCGGTCAGCACGCCCGGCGTGTTGGTCACCACGATGTCGCGGTCGCGCGCCGCCGCGACATCGATATGGCTGAAGCCGACGCCGAAATTGGCGATGATGCGGGTGCGGGCGGCGCTGGCGGGAAACACCGCGACAGGCAAACGGTCGCTGACCGTTGCCAGGATCGCATCAAAGTCCGCGAAGGCGGAAGTCATTGCGGCAGGGCTCAGCGGCGTATCGCTGGCGTTGAGCGTCGTGTCGAAGCGCTCGGCGAGGATCGCTTCGACGGCGGCCGGCCATCTGCGGGTGACAATCAAACGCGGTTTCATCGAATTTCCTGCCGATCGATGGGTCGCCGCGACGCTTCCGGCGACCCGATACAGACATTACCTCCTGCGCTGCGCGGGCTTCGCGCGGCGGTCGGCCGTCACGCTGCCTTCTTGGTCCGCGCCAGCGTGTCGGCCACGACCTCGCCGAAAGAGGCAGGCGTCGGCACGATGACGACGCCGGCTTCCTTCAGGATCTCGACCTTTTCCTGCGCCGATTCGCCGAAGGCCGAGATGATCGCGCCGGCATGGCCCATGCGGCGGCCCTTCGGGGCGGAAAGGCCGGCGATATAGGCGATCAGCGGCTTGCGCATATTGTCGCGCGCCCAGATCGCGGCTTCGGCTTCCTGCGGGCCGCCGATCTCGCCGATCATCACCACGGCGTCGGTGTCCTCGTCCCGCTCGAAGAGCTGCAGGATGTCCTTGAAGGACGAGCCGTTGATCGGATCGCCGCCGATGCCGACGCTGGTCGACACACCGATGCCCAGCGCCTTCATCTGCGAGGCGGCCTCGTAGCCCAGCGTGCCGGAACGGCCGACGATGCCGACGCGTCCGGGGAGGTAGATGCTGCCGGGCATGATGCCCATCAGCGCCTGTCCGGGCGTGATGACGCCGGCGCAGTTCGGCCCGACGAGGCGCATGCGGTCTTCGAAGCGGTAGCGGCGCATGTAGCGCTTCACCTGCATCATATCCTGCGACGGGATGCCGTCGGTGATGCAGACGCAGAGCTTGATGCCGGCATCGGCCGCTTCCATGATCGAGTCGGCGGCGAAGGGCGGCGGCACGAAGACGATGCTGGCTTCGGCGCGGGTCTCGCGCACCGCGCCCTTGACGGTGTTGAAAATGGGCAGGCCGAGATGCGTTTGGCCGCCTTTGCCGGGGGTGACGCCGCCGACCAGCTTGGTGCCGTAGCGCTTCATGTCGTCGGCGTGGAAGCTGCCGATCTTGCCGGTGAACCCTTGCACGATGACGCGCGTGCTGCGGTTGAGCAGGATTGCCATTTTCTCGACCTCCCTCAGGCTGCTTTTTTGTTCTTGGTGGCTTCGCGCCAGGCGGCGACCGCTTTTTCGGCGGCTTCGGCCAGCGTGTCGGCGACGATCACCGCCTCGCCGGAATCGGCCAGTATCTTGCGTCCTTCCTCCACCTTGGTGCCGGAAAGGCGCACCACCAGCGGCACGTCGACGCCGACCTCGCGGATCGCCTTGATGACGCCCTCGGCCACCCAGTCGCAGCGGTTTATGCCGGCGAAGATGTTGACCAGGATAGCCTCGACATTCTTGTCGCCAAGCACGGCGCGGAAGGATTTCGCCACCCGCTCGGGCGAGGCGCCGCCGCCGATGTCGAGGAAGTTGGCCGGCTCGCCGCCGGCGATCTTGATCATGTCCATCGTCGCCATGGCGAGGCCGGCGCCGTTGATGATGCAGCCGATATTGCCGTCCAGGCCGACATAGGAGAGGCCGCGGTCGCTGGCGAACGTCTCGCGCGGGTCTTCCTGGCTCTTGTCGCGCAATTCGGAGATTTCCGGGCGGCGGAACAGCGCGTTCTCGTCGAACGACATTTTTGCATCGAGCGCGACCAGGCTGCCGTCGCGCGTCACCACCAGCGGATTGATCTCCAGCATCGAGGCGTCGTAGTCGCGGAACACCTGGTAGCAGCCGAGGATGGTTTCGGTAGCCTTACCGATCAGGTTGCTTTCAAGCCCGAGACCGAAGGCGATCTCGCGCGCCTGGAAGCCCTGCATGCCGACACCGGGATCGACCGTGGCACGGATGATCGAATCAGGTTTTTTCTCGGAAATATCCTCGATCTCCATGCCGCCGGCGGCCGACGCCACGATCATGACGCGCTCTTCCTTGCGGTCGAGCACAAAGCCGAGATAGAGCTCCTGGGCGATGTCGACCGCTTCCTCGAGATAGAGGCGCGAGATCAGCTTGCCGCGAGGGCCGGTCTGCTGGGTCACCAGCTTGCGCCCGAGCATGGCTTCCGCCGCGTTGGAAATTTCCTCGTCGTTGGAGCAGAGCTTGATGCCACCGGCCTTGCCGCGCGCGCCGGAATGAACCTGCGCCTTCAGCACCCATTTCGAGCCGCCGATCTCTCTGGCACGGTAGGTCGCCTGTTCGGGGCTGTAGGCAAGCCCGCCGCGCGGCACGTGCACGCCGTGACGCGCAAGCAGTTCCTTGGCCTGGTATTCGTGGATGTCCATCTTGTCCTCCCGTAGTTCTTATTGTGCGGCGTGCGGCCCATTAGCCAACAAAGTTTGGCCTGCGCGTTCGATCGCCTCGTTCACCACCAGCACGTTGCGCGCCATGCGTTCCGACGCCGCATCGATCATCTTGCCGTCGAGCGCGGCAGCACCCTTGCCGAGCGCCTCGGCTTCCTTCAGCACTTCAAGGATGCGGCGGGCGCGCGTGACCTCTTTCTCGGGCGGCGAGAACACGTCGTTGGCCAAGGCGATCTGCGAAGGGTGGATCGCCCATTTGCCTTCGATGCCGAGTGCGGCGGCGCGTCTGGCGGCCGCCTTGTAGCCTTCGGGATCGGAGAAATCGCCGAACGGTCCGTCGATGGCGCGCAGGCCATAGGCGCGGCAGGCGACCGTCATGCGCGACAGGGCGAAATGCCATTGGTCGCCGGGGTAGTCGGGGTTCAGCCCGCCGATATTGACGGTGCGCGCCTTGTTGCTGGCGGCATAGTCGGCGACGCCGAAATGCATCGCTTCCAGCCGCCCGGGCGTGGCGGCGATCGCCTCGACATTGGCCATGCCGAGCGCCGTCTCGATCAGCGCTTCAAGCCCGACACGGGTCTTGAAACCCTTGGCCATCTCGATCTGGTTGACCATGGCCTCGACCATATAGAGGTCGGCCGGCACGCCGACCTTCGGCACCAGGATGGTATCCAGCCGGTCGCCGGCCTGTTCCATGACGTCGACGACGTCGCGGTACATGTAATGCGTGTCGAGGCCGTTGATGCGCACCGAAACCGTCTTGCCCCTGGCACGCCAGTCGATGTCGTTCAGCGCCTGGATGATGTTCTTGCGGGCACGCTCCTTGTCGGGCGGCGCGACCGCGTCCTCGATGTCGAGGAAGACGAAGTCGGCGGCGCTGTTCGCCGCCTTGTCGATCATCTCCGGGCTGGAGCCGGGCACAGCCAGCTCGCTGCGCTGCAGCCGCAATTTCTTCAGATGGTTGATGGTGTGGCTCATTGTCCGCTCCTCACGCAGCCTTGGCGACCGGCAGGTCGGCCGTGCGGCGGAAGTGCTCGATCGCCGCGGCCACGCCTGAACCAGGCGCAAGGCGCACGCCGCAATCCAGCAACGCCATTTCGGCGGCCGACAGGGAGGCCAGCACCATCACCTCATTCAGCCAGCCGAGATGGCCGATGCGGAAGACTTTGCCGGCCACCTTGTTGAGGCCACCGCCAAGCGAGGTCTGGTAGGTCCCGTAGGCGCGCTTGACGACATTTGCGCTGTCGATGCCTTCCGGCACCAGGATCGCGCTCACCGTGTCGGAGTGCCATTGCGGTGTCTTGGCGCACAGCTTCAGCCCCCAGGCGTCGACGGCCTTGCGCACGCCTTCGGCCAGCCGATGGTGGCGGGCGAAGATGTTTTCCAGCCCTTCCTCGGCAATGAGGTCGAGCGAGGCGCGCAGGCCGCGCAGCAACTGCGTCGCCGGCGTATAGGGGAAATAGCCGGCATCGTTGGTGCGGATCATGTCCTCGAAGGAAAAGTAGCAGTGCCGGTGCTTCGCGACCCGTGAAGCGGCAAGGGCCTTCTTGCTGACCGACAGGAAGCCGAGGCCAGCGGGCAGCATGAAGCCCTTCTGCGAACCGCTGACGGCACAGTCGACGCCCCATTCCTCCTGGCGGAAGTCGATAGAGCCGATCGACGAGACGCCGTCGACGAAAAGCAATGCAGGGTGGTTCGCGGCGTCGAGCGCGGCGCGGCAGCCGGCGACGTCGCTGGTGACACCCGTCGCGGTCTCGTTCTGGGTGCAGAAGACAGCCTTGATGCGGTGCGCCTTGTCGGCGCGAAGCTTCTCGGCATAGAGCTCGAGCGGGACGCCGGTGCCCCATTCGCAATCGATGACGTCGACGTCCAAGCCGAGCCGCTCGGCCATGTCGACCCACAGATGCGAGAACTGGCCGAAGCGCGACATCAGTACCTTGTCACCGGGGCTGAGCACATTGGTCATCGCCGCTTCCCAGGCGCCGGTGCCGGAGGAGGGGTAGATGAAGACCCGGCCCGTCTCGTTCTTGAAGACCTTTTTGATGTCCTCGAACAGCGGCAGCGTCAGGTTGGGGAAGGAGGAGGCGCGCATATCCTCCATCGGCAGGTTCATGGCCTGCCGGACTTGCTCCGGAATGTTGGTGGGTCCTGGGATGAAAAGATGCGTGAACCCAGCCATGCGCGAAACTCCTCCGACCGTTTGGGATTGTGGAGGAAGTTTCGTCTTGGCGAGGCTCGCCAACAACACCTTGCCGGGTAAGTTGTTGGCCCTTGTGGGTGGGATGGTCCTACCCGGTCGGACTACCCGATAGGCGGTTTGGACGGGCGGCGTTTCTCGCTCGAATAGAGCGCGACGGCCATGGCGCGGTTGCGCACGTCCAGCTTGTCGTAGAGATTCTTCAGGTGGTATTTCACCGTGTTCTCGGAAATCCCGGTCCGCGTCGCGATCTGCAGGTTGGTCCAGCCGTCGGAAAGCACCGCGAGCAATTCGCGCTCGCGTACGGTGAGCCGGGACAATGGCGTGTCGTTGACCTTGTTGATGTCGATATAGGGGATGCAGATGCGGCCATGCGCGACCGCCAGGATCGTCTCGAAGATTAGCGGCGGATCGTCGAACTGGAAGCAGTAGCCCTGGGCGCCGAGGCGCACGCATTGCTTCAGGATGCCGATGTCGTGGTCGTTGGAAAAAACCGTGATGCGCACGCCAAGCTGGCGGCTCTGAACTTCGGTGAGGACATCGGCGCCATCCATATCGGCGAGCTTCCAGCCGATGACGGCGACATCGAATTGCGTGGTGGCGGCCAGTTCCAGGAATTGCGTGCCGCTTTGCACGGCGCCGAGCAGCTCGAAGCGGCCGTCGCATTCCAGCATTTCGCGCAGCGCCGAAACAACGAGCGGATTGCGCTCGGCGACGACCACGCGAACGCGCCGACCGGTAGTTGCCTCGTTCGTCTTTGCGGACTCGATGTTCAAGGGCAGCGTTTGTCCTCGGGCCGTTGAGCGATGCGCCGATCCTGCTGGATGATGCATCATGACAATTCTGCCTCAATGGGGAAGGGGTGCTCTTTCCCCAGCGACATGCGCTGTCGCGTCGGCTGAAGCGATTGTCACACCTGAGACGCGTAGTAAGTCAGCGGCTCCGGGGGCAAGATCACCGCGATATTTCCTCGGCTATTCCGGGCTCTAGCGCGACATCTTCCCAAGACGAATCTCATCGCCGCGCTATCTGCCGCAAAGCTCTGAGATTTCTTCGAAAGCGGTTTCCGGTTCTCGGGATGATGCGCTAGACCTCATTCGACACCCTTCGGGATTCTGATGGCGGGAGGCGCTGGTGGAAGGCCAGGACAGACAGACGGCCGGCGCCGCGCCCGCCGAGGAGCAGCACGCCGACATCTATGGCGAGGACGGCGCCGTTCTCGCCGCTTTCCTCGCCCGGATCGGCGCGGCGATCGCCGACCGCGACACGATCACCCTCAAGCGCGAAGTCGACGACCTGCACCAGTCGGAGCTTGGCGACGTGCTGGAGGCGCTTCATCCCGAACAGCGCCGGGCGCTGGTCGAGTTGCTCGGCTCCGATTTCGACTTCTCCGCGCTGACTGAAGTCGACGAAGCGATCCGCATGGACATCGTCGACAATCTGCCGAATGCGCAGATCGCGCAGGCAGTGCAGGAACTCGATTCCGACGATGCCGTCTACATCCTCGAGGACCTCGAGAAGGAAGACCAGGACGAGATCCTGTCGCAGCTGCCGTTCACCGAGCGCATCAGGCTGCGGCGCGCCCTCGATTATCCGGAAGAGACGGCCGGCCGGCGCATGCAGACCGAGTTTGTCGCCGTGCCGCCGTTCTGGACGATCGGCCAAACCATCGACTACATGCGCGAGGACAAGGACCTTCCCGAGCGCTTCAGCCAGATCTTCGTCATCGATCCGAGCCTCAAGCTGGTCGGCGCCATCGACCTCGACCAGCTCCTGCGCGCCAAGCGCGCGGTCAAGGTCCAGGACGTCATGCATGAGACCCTGCATGCGATCCCGGCTACGATGGACCAGGAAGAGGCGGCGCGGGAGTTCGAACAATACAACCTGCTCTCCGCCGCCGTGGTCGACGAGAACGAGCGGCTGGTCGGCGTGCTCACCATCGACGACGTGGTCGACGTCATCCAGGAGGAGGCGGAGGAGGACCTTCTGCGCATGGGCGGCGTCGGCGACGAAGAACTGTCCGACACGGTGCTCGCCACCTCGCGCTCGCGCGTGCCCTGGCTGCTGGTCAATCTGCTGACCGCCTTCCTCGCCGCTTCGGTCATCGGCCTGTTCGATCGCACGATCGAGCATATCGTGGCACTTGCGGTGCTGATGCCGATCGTCGCCGGCATGGGCGGCAATGCCGGTTCGCAGACCATGACGGTGACCGTGCGAGCGCTGGCGACCAAGGATCTCGATATCTACAACGCCGCCCGCATCATCCGTCGCGAGCTGGGTGTCGGCTTCATCAACGGCATCGTCTTTGCCGTGCTTATCGGCATGGTCGCCGGCTTCTGGTTCCGCGACCCCAATCTGGGCGGGATTATCGCTGCAGCGATGATCATCAACATGTTCGCCGCCGCGCTTGCCGGGATACTCATCCCGCTGGTGCTCGACCGTTTCAAGATCGATCCGGCGGTGGCCTCGGCTGTCTTCGTCACAGCGGTTACCGATTGTGTCGGCTTTTTTGCCTTTCTCGGGTTGGCGACATGGTGGTTTAGCGTGCCCTAAAATAACAAGCCGGCGTTAATTGACTTTTACGTAAATGCCATGCGAGGCTGCCCCGGGGTCACGTGCCGATTCCGGCGCGCGATGGGTCTAATCGGAGGGAAGGGCGACGCTCCAGGCGGCGATGCCCGGGCCTGGGAGCTGGAATGCGGGAATATTATACGATCACCGAGCTGACACGCGAATTCGACGTGTCGACGCGGACGCTGCGTTTTTACGAGGACGAAGGGCTGGTGCAGCCGGTCAGGCGCGGCCGCACGCGGCTGTTTCGCCCATCCGACCGGCATCTCATTCGACAGATCATGCGGGGAAAAAGGCTCGGCTTCTCGATCAACGAGATCCGCGAGATCATTCAGATGTACAAGGAGCCGCCCGGCGAGGTCGGCCAGCTCAAGCTGATGATCAAGCGCATAGAGGAGAAGCGCGAGGACCTGCGCCAGAAGCGCCGCGACCTGGAAGAGACGCTGGCCGAGCTCGACCAGGCCGAGGAGTCCTGCGTGGAGCGGTTGGCGGAGCTGGGTGTTAATACGTAGAGCGGAACTACCACAGCAAAACGTTGGCGATTAGCCGAAGCGCTTCGCAACGTCGTCATCAACTCTGAGGAATGGCGGCGTCTCTGAGCCTAGCGTTTAGGGTGACGACGATCTTTCGCATGACCGCGG
>NZ_JBSKBP010000012.1:0-199461 GCF_053714275.1 Mesorhizobium sp. Arg314
CGACGCGCTTTTAAGTCCTTGTTTTTATGCATGTCGTTGTCCCAGAACCGCGTACACTTCTGGGCGACATGCATTAGCCGGCTTCCACGGCGGCTCGGCAATCAGTTGAACCGCCTCATCTTCCTAGGCGCGAAGCAGATCCGCCAGGCTGTCGGACTTCTCGACCTTGTCGGTGAGATCCAGTCCTGACAGCAGGTCGACCAGGTGGCTGTTCATCAGGGCGGCGGCGTTGGCGCTGTCGCCGGCCTCGATGGCGTCGACCAGGGCGTGATGGGCGTGCTTCTCACAGGTCGCGTCACGGCGCTTCCAGTAGAGCGCGATGATCAGCGAAGAGTGCGAAACGAGATCGCGGACAAAATTGGTGAACACCGAATGCGCCGCGATCTCGGCGATGCCGACATGGAAGCGCGCCGACAGCATGATGGCATCGCTGTCGCGGCCGTCATGCAGCGCCTCGTGCTCCTTTTCGAGATGCTGGCGCAATTGCACGATGTCGGACGGCACCGCTACTTTGGCGGCGAGCGCGGCGACCTTCGGCTCGATCAGGGCGCGCGCCTCGAACACCTCGCGGGCCTCGATCTTCGACGGCTGAGCGACAAAGGCGCCGCGATTGGGCTCCAGCCGCGCCAGCCGGTCGTGCGCCAGCGCCTGCAGCGCTGCACGAATGACGGTGCGGCTTACCGAATAGATCGACGCCAGTTCGTCTTCCGGCAGCTTGGTGCCCGGGGCGAGGCGGTGGCTGACGATGGCGTCCCTCAGCCCAAAATAGATCGGCGACCAGCGCGCCGCCGGCTTGTCGTCTCGATCTTCTTCCCTGAGTACCGTCAACATACTTTTCGATGCGCGGGCCCCGAAATGGCCCGATCTGCCCCAAATCGCCAGCAGCCCGCCCAATCTAGTATCGCTCGCGCAGCGGTCAATCCCACCTGTCCGGGCGCCGGCCGGTCGTCGGGCAGCAAAGCCGCCTAAACGATCTCGGCTTCCGTGGGCGACAGCGGCGCGAACATGCCGGCGAACCGCTTGCCGCGCGGAGCCGCATAACCGCCGATCTTCGATGTCTTCAAGCCGACCTTGAACAGGCTCTCAGCCAGCGTGACGGCACAGACGACGCCGTCCAGTACCGGAACGCCATGTTCTTCGGACAGACTATGCGCGAGGTCGGCCATGCCGGCACAACCGAGCACGATCGCCTCGGCCTTGTCCTCGCTGATGGCGCGAGCGATCTCATCCGAAATCCGATGTCTCGCATTCGAGCCTGGACGTTCGAGCTCGAGCACGGCGACTTCCGACGAGCGCACCTTGGCGCAGCGCGACGCGAGGCCGTATTTCGCCAGATTGTGCTCGATAGCCGGAACCGAGCGGGCAAGCGTGGTGACGACGCTGAACTTGCCGGCGACAAGGCTCGCCATGTGGAACGCCGCCTCGCCGATGCCGATGACGGGAGCCTCGGTGGCGCAGCGGGCGGCGTCCAGCCCGGTGTCGTCGAAGCAGGCGATCACATAGGCATCGGCCGCCGGCGCCTTGCCCATCTCCGCGATGATGCCGGGTATGGCGAAGACCTCGTCGAAATAGCCCTCGATGCTCGGCGGGCCGTCTGCCGGATTGACGGCGATGATCCGGGTCGCAGCGGAGGCGACGCTTGCCGCCGCCTCGCCGATCTTGGCGGTCATCGATGCGGTGGTGTTGGGATTGATGACGAGTATGCGCATTCCAATCAGCCTCAGATCTCGCCGCCGAGATAAAGACGCTTGACCCGGTCGTCGGTCAGCAATTCGGCGGAGTTGCCGCTCAGCGCGACGCTACCGGTGGTCAGCGCATAGGCGCGCTGCGAGATGCGCAGCGCCATGCGCGAATTCTGCTCGACCAAAAGAACGCTGACCTTCTCGTCGCGGTTGATGGCGACGATCGAGCGGGCAATGTCCTGGACAAGCTTGGGCGCGACGCCGAGCGACGGCTCGTCGAGCAACAAAAGCTTCGGCTTCGCCATCAGCGCGCGGCCGATGACCAGCATCTGCTGCTCGCCGCCACTCATCGTGCCGGCGGCCTGCGAGAAGCGCTCCTTCAACCGCGGAAAGCGCCCCAGCACCATCTCCATCGACGCGGCGATCTCGGATTTGCTGGTGCGCGTGAAGGCGCCCATCAGGAGATTGTCCCTGACCGTCATGAACGGGAAGACGCGGCGCCCTTCCGGCACCATGGCGATGCCCATCTTGACGATCTCGTCGGGGGCGGCGCCGTCGATACGCCTGCCGCCATAGTGGATCTCGCCGGACCGGATCTTGCGAAGGCCGGTGATGGCGCGAAGGATCGACGACTTGCCGGCACCGTTGGCGCCGATCAGCGCGACAGTCTCGCCCTCGTTGACCTCGAGCGAGACGCCCTTCAGCGCGTAGACGTGGTCATAGTAGAGTTCGACATTGGCGAAGTTCAGGATCTGGTTCATAGGCCGATCGCCTCGTCCTCGCTGCCGAGATAGGCTTCGATCACCTTCTCGTCGGCCTGGATTTCCGACGGGGTTCCCTCGGCGATCTTCTGCCCGAAATTGAGCACGACGAGCCTGTCCGAAATCTTCATCACGGCCGGCATGTCGTGCTCGACCAGAAGGATGGTGAGACCGCGCTCGCGCAGGCGCCGCACCATTTCCACCATGCGCATGGTCTCGTCGTGGTTCATGCCGGCGAAAGGCTCGTCGAGCAGCAGGATGGAGGGGTCTGTGGCAAGGCCGATGGCGATGCCTAATGCCCGCAAATGGCCGTGCGGCAGGTTGCGGGCAGTCTCATTGGCGAGCGAGGAGAGACCAAGCAGCGCCAGGATCTCGTCGGCCGAAGCGCCGAAGGCGGCCTCGTCGGCTTTCGCCGCGCCGGTGCCGAGGAAGAAGCCGAAGAGGCTCGCCTTCGAGCGCAAATGGTGCGCGATGATGACATTGTCGCGCACGCTCATATTCTTGAAGATCGTTGTCTCCTGGAAGGTCCGCACCACGCCCCTGCGGGCGGCGATATGCGGGGCGAGGCCGGAGATGCGTTCGCCCTTCAGGCGCACCTCGCCCGTTGTCGGCCGCAGGAACGACGCGATCAGCTTGAACAGCGTCGACTTGCCGGCGCCGTTGGGGCCAATGACCGACAGGATCTCCCTTTCGCGCACCGAAAAGGAAACGTTGTTGACCGCGACGAGACCGCCGAAGCGTTTTGTCAGGCCGGAGACTTCGAGCATTTCGGCCATGGCTCACCCCTTCTTCCGGGTCATTTCGGCAAGGCTGAGCAGGCCGTTGGGCAGCACCAGCATCAGGACGATCATCAGGCCGGAATAGATGAGCAACTGGAACTGACCGGTCTGGAACAGTAGGTCCCAGCCGAAATAAAGCACCAGCGTGCCGAGCATCGGACCGAACACATAGCCGAGGCCGCCGAGGAAGCAGTTCAGCATGAAGTTGACGGAATCGGTGACGGTGAAGCTCGACGGGTAGATCGACTGCGAGATGGCGGCAAAGATGGCGCCCGAAACGCCGCCGAAGAAGGACGACACGGCATAGGCGATGACGCGCAGATAGGCGATGTTGACGCCGATCGAGGAAGCGAGCTCCTCATTCTGCTGCAGCGACTGGCAAAGCTTGCCGATGCGCGAATTGACCAGCCGGTACATGACCGCGAAGCAGACCACCATCAGCGTGGCCGCCAGCAAATAGAAGGCGAGCCGCGAATTCTGCAGCGTGGCGAAATCGGGGATCAGCGTGATGCCGAAGACCGACAGGGCGCCCGGCAACGGGATGCTGACGATGCCCTTGGCGCCGTTGGTGAGCGGCAGCGCCAGGGCGAGCAGGCGCGCCACCTCGGTCAGCACCAGCGTGACCATTGCGAAATAAACGCCGCGCAGCCGAAGGATCGGCAGGCCGATCAGCACGCTGGCCGCGGCGCAGAACAGACCTGCGACGGGGACCGTCAGCCAGAACGACCAACCGTGGTTCATCACCAGGATAGCCGAGACATAGCCGCCCGTCAGCGCATAGGCGCCCTGGCCGATGTTGATGCGGCCGATGTAGAAGGTGAGCCAGACACCGGCG
Organism: Mesorhizobium sp. Arg314; assembly: GCF_053714275.1. Taxonomy (NCBI): domain Bacteria; kingdom Pseudomonadati; phylum Pseudomonadota; class Alphaproteobacteria; order Hyphomicrobiales; family Phyllobacteriaceae; genus Mesorhizobium; species Mesorhizobium sp. Arg314. The sequence continues at coordinate 4,058 of NZ_JBSKBP010000012.1, forward strand.
CTGGCGATGCTGAGCAATGCCACCGAGGTCAGCGTGTAATAGAGGTCGAAGCGGCCGCTGGCCGAGATCGCGGCCGGCACGGCGATGAAGACGATCGCGAGGAAGGCGACCACCGCGGCGATCTTCATGTTGCGATTGAGGGTCATGGCGCGATCAACCCCACGGCTTGCCCATCAGCCCGTTGGGTCGGACCGACAGGAACACCATCAGGGCCGCGAAGATGACGAGGTAGGTCACATCGCCATATTCGCGCAGCACGGTGAGGCCGACCGACTCCATCATGCCGAGGATGAAGCCGCCGGCGATCGCACCGCCGACGACGCCGGCGCCGCCGATCATCACCATCAGGAAGGCCTTGATCGAGATCGGTCCGCCGATGCCGGAATTGACGCCGGTGATGGTGACCAGCAGCCCACCGACTACGCCCGCGAGCATGGCGCCCATGGCGAAGCCAATCATCGAATAGCGGTCGACCCTGACACCCATCAGCTGGGCGGCGACGCGATCCTGCGCGAGCGCCCGCATGGCCCGCCCGACCCGACTGTATTGCATGTACAAGACGAAAGCTGCGATGAAGATGATGGCTAAGGCACCGACGACCAGCCGGTCGTAAGGCATGATGATGCCGGCGTCGTTGAAGACGCCCTTGACGATCTTGGGAACGCCGCGCTGTTTTTCGCCGAAGATGAGCAGGATGACGGCGTCGAAGAAGAAGGCGGTGGCCGCCGCGAGCAACATGGTGCTCTCCTCGCGGTGGCTTCGCCTGATGACGGTTCGAAAGAGGAATTTCTCCATCAGCGCGCCGATGACGGCGAGCGTGACGCCGGAGGCGAGCAGCGCCGCCACGAAAGGCAGGCCGAGCTGGCCGTAGACGGTATAGGTGATGAACCCGCCCAGCACATACATCTGGCCGTGGGCGAAATTGAGCACGTTCATCAGGGCGAAGATCAGGGTTAAGCCCAGCGCGATCAGCGCGTATTGGGCGCCGAGATAGAATCCGTTGGCGATGACCTGTTCCATGGACACCTTCGATCTGCCATGGGGTCCGGCCTATTGTCCGGACCCCGCCGCAAGCTGGAGGAAGTGACGCTCGAAGGTAATGCTAGTCGACAGAGCCGACGAACAGGGTCTGGAAAGCGCCGTCCTTGTATTCGTTGACCACCATCGGCACCGAAAGCTGGCGCTTCTGCCCGAAGGAGGTCGAGCCGACATAGCTCAGCTTGGCGTCGCCCTTGAGGAAGGGATTGGGCGCCGTGAAGCTGTCCATGGTCTTCTTGAATTCCGCGACGTCGTTGATTGCCGACGGGTTGGCCTTCAGCGTATCGAGGATGTATTCCAGCGCGTAGACCTTGGTGTTGGACTCGTCGTTGTATTCGCCGAACATCTTGGTGTAGCGGGTGACGAACTCCTTCATCGTGTCGGAGGCAATCTCGGGCGTGGATGCACCACCAACCGAGATGAAGCCGTTGGCGTATTCGCCGGCACCTTCCGCCAGGACCTTGGCGTCCTGCGCCGTTTCGGTCGAGATCAGGCCTTCATAGCCAAGTTCGCGGGCGGCGCGGATGAGCAGCGGCGCGTTGGCCGGCGCCACGCCAGACAAGACCAGCAGGTCGGGCTTCAGCGCGACGATCGGCGTCAGCACCGGTGTGAAGTCGCGTGTGTCGTTCTGGTAGGTGTCGTTCTGGGCGACGATATCGAGGCCGAGCGCCTTGGCCGCCTCGACGCCGCCGTCGCGCTGGCTGAGCGGATCGGATTCATTCGCAGCGACAAAGGCGATCTTCTTCACACCTTTGTTTTCCTTGAGATATTTGTAAATCGCCGGGCCAGACTGGTAGTTGGCGATCATGCCGAGCACTGCATTTGAGGCGGGCTTCTGGTAGAGAGCCTTCGGGAAGGCGTAGGGGAAATAGATGATGCCGTTGGCCTCGGCGACAGGGCGCACCGCGGCGGCGCCGTCATCGACATTCGGCCCGACGACATAGTGGACGCCTTCCTGCGCCATTTTCTCCATGCCGGCGATGGCACGCTTGGGATCCTTCTGGTCGTCGAAGGTGACGATGTTGATATTGTAGGTGTCGTTGCCGATCTTGACGCCGCCGGTCTCGTTGAGCCATGCGGCGCGGGTCTGCATCGAGCGCACGTTCGAGGTGCCCCAGGCGGCCGCCGGACCGCTGGTGACGCCGACAAAACCGATTTTCAGTTCCTTGTTTTCAGCCTGCGCGGACGAAATGCCGACAGCGGCAATGGCCAGGGTCGAGGCGGCGCCGAGCGCCATTGATTTCAGAGTCGAGCGACGGTTGATCATATCTGCAGTTCCCCTTGGTTATCGCGCTTTGTGTTTGGCTCGTAGGCTGCGCGTATAGGGTAAGGGAAACCGGCTGCGGCCGATTGTCAACATCTTTCTTATGTTTTGTATACAATGTTTTGGCGGATGTGTTCGAGCGACCTCTAGCGCCAAACAGCGACCGACGGAAGCCGCCGCTGAGCAGCGTCAGTCGTCCTCGAACGCAGTGAAATGATCGAAGGCTATCGATCGCCGGCCAAGGCGCGGCTGACGACGGCTACTTCCCGCAATGGTGGTCGTTGATCTTGTTTATCGCATTCGCATCCGGTCCGACGCGGTCGTAGGAGCAGGCGCCCGCCGCAGTGGTGGACAGTTGCAGGTCGTAATAGCGCGGACCGCCGAACAACTGGTAGAGGATATCGTCGCTGGCCGGAACGTAGCGCTCATGCTCGACCGCCGGCAGATGACGATGGTGGCGATGATGATGCCGTTCGCCCGCTACCGCCGGGGCGGACATGCTCGCGGCCGTGGCAAGCACGAGAGCGCAGAGAGCTAGGTGTTTCATCATCGACGGCAGCCTTCTGGCGGTTTGGGCCTGCAGCATACCCAAAATCGCCAGCGGCGCAAAAGTTCCCGCACGCGTTGGTCCGCGCACCGTTAATGCAAGTGCCGCAGCTTGTCTGGATTGCGCATGACATAGATCGCCGTGATCTTCCCATCCTCGATGTCGAGGGCCGTGGTCTGCAGCTCGCCGTCGACCTCGAGCGTGACGAAGCCCGGCAGGCCGTTGACGAAGCCGTAGCGGACCAGCTTCGAGCGGTTGTCCTTCAGCCATGGTGCCGCTTATCCGGATCGCCGAAAAGTAACGGCAATCCCGACGGCGGATTTTCGACAATGGCAGGCTCCGATGCCGGATATCCTGCATTCGTTCGGCCACCATTCCCGGAGGCCTAAGGAATAGCCCGATGACAGCTAGAGCGATAATTCTCGACGCCAAGCCGCTCAGCACGGCCGATGTCGCCGAGGTAGCGCGCCGCGGCGCCCGCCTCGTGCTCGGCGAGGAAGCCATGCGCCGCATCCGCGCAAGCCGCGCCCTCATCGAGCATCTCACTCAGCTCGGCAAGCCGCTCTACGGCGTGACCACCGGCCTTGGCGCCTGTGTCGACACGCCGCTTGCAGCAGCCGACCTGATCGCCTTCCAGCACAGCGTGCCGCTCAGCCACTCCATGGGCGCCGGCCCGTCGCTGCCGATCGAAGCGGTGCGGGCACTGATGACCGCGCGGATCTGCGGCATGGCCGCGGGCGGCACCGGCACCTCGGAGGGCGTGGTGCTCGGCCTGGTCGCGGCGCTCAACGCCGGCGTCCACCCGATCGTTCCGAGCTGGGGATCGGTGGGAGCCGCGGATCTTGCGCCTCTCGGCCATCTGGCACGGGCGCTGGGTGGTGACGGCGAGACGGAATATCGCGGCAAGGTCATGCCGTCGACCGAGGCGCTACGGCTCGCCAAGCTCAAACCGCTCGATCTGCGCGAGAAGGACGGCCACGCCATCATCGTCGCCAACAGCCTTTCGACGGGAACGGCGTGCCTCGCCCTTGAAGACGTCGCATGCCTGATCGATTGGTCGCTCGCGGCTGTGGCGCTGAACTACGAAGCCTTTCGCGCGTCGCTCAAGGCCATCGACGAGGATGCCCTGGCGGCGCGGCCGGCCTTTGGCCAGCGCGAGATCGGCGCGAGGCTCAGGGCAGAACTTTCGGGAAGCGGGCTCTGGCAGGAGAACGCCGCTCGGCGCCTGCAGGATCCGCTGAGCTTCCGCTGCGTGCCGCAAGTGTGGGGCGGCCTGCTTCATGCGTATGAGCAAGCCAGGCTGGCGACGGAGATCGAGCTTGGCCATTCCGGCGACAACCCCGTCATCCTGCCCGAGGCCGAGCGCGTCGTTTCCAACGGCAATTTCGACCTGACGGCGTTCACGCTGACCTGGGAAAACCTTGGCCAGGCGCTGGCGCATTGCGCTGTCGGCACCGCCAACCGCTCGATGAAGCTGATGTCGCCGACGGTGGCGGAGCTGCCGCGCTTCCTGTCGGCCAAAGGCGGCAGCCGCCAGGGCTATGCGGAACTGCAGAAGCCGGTCGCCGCGCTCGAAGCGGAGATCCGGCATCTGGCCAATCCGATGTCGCTCAGCCCGCTTGCGATCTCCGACGGCGTCGAGGACCAGTCGTCGATGGCACCGCGCGTGGTGGCCAAGACGGCGGGAATCATCGAGCGCCTGCGCTATATGGTTGCGATGGAACTGATCTTCGCGGCGACCGGCGTGGAATTGCGCGGCGTGCTGGACAGCATGGGCGAGGGCCCGAGGCGCAGCTATGAAGCCGTGCGGGCACTGATCGCCCCGCTCGACGACGACCGCGAGATGAGCGCCGACATGGCGCGGGTCGCCAGGATGGTGGCGGGGCCGCGGCTGTAGAGTGGGCTCAGAGGCCCACTACCACGCTGCGTCGGTCGGCGCGGACGCTCCTTCGGGATGCCCCGGGCGTCAATGGTGGTAGATGCCGCCGTCGACGTTGAGCGCCTGCCCGGTGACGAAGGCCGACAGGTCGGACGCGAAGAACTGCACCGGTCCGACGACATCCTCCGGCGCGCCGAGGCGCTTCAGCGCTGCGACATCCTCCCAATGGCGGATCGCGGCTTCGCTGCCGAGATTGTTCTTGCCCATCTCGGTCAGGATGATGCCGGCGGCAGATTGCGTTCACGGTGACGCCGTCCATGCCGACTTCTTGGCGCGCATATGCGGTAGCACCGCCTGGCACATCATCAGCACGCCCTTGGCGTTGACATCGAAATGCGCGTCCCAGTTGGCCTCGTCGAGGTCCTGGCTTGTTTGTCGTTAAGAGGGCCAGGTAAACGGATTTGTCAACATCTGGGTCGATTGAGCGGCTTCAAGCGATCACTGCTGGGCTTTCGACCGGATTACGGCAAGCGTCGCCGACGACCTGTCGCGCGATATGGACAGCCCCGCCAGAAGCGGAGCGTGTGCGGCGAGCCTGCGGGATACGAACTCCGTGAAGAGCCGCACGCGCTTGGTCTTGCGTGTCTCTCCCTGCGTGAGAAGCCAGAGCGTTCCGTACATGTGCAGGTCGGTGCCCGGCACCCTCACCAGCAGGGGGTCGGCATCTCCGACGAAGCACGGCAGCGTCGTGATCCCGAGCCCTTGCCGTACAGCAACGATCTGCGCCTCGGCGTCCGTGGTCCTGAATGGAACCCCCGTGGTGCGAACCTCACCCTCGCTGGCCCAATCCGGAATTCCATGAATGCTTATGACGATCCACCGGATGGGATCTGGCGCGCCCGCACGCCACGCGGCTAGTCGATTGCAGGACATGTAGATGCCGCCGAACAGCTCCGGTCCCTTCAGGCCGTGAAGATTGAGCGGCAGGGTTTTGCGGTCGTAGACGACGCGGATCGCCACGTCGGCCTCTCGGTTGGTCAGATTTGCCAGCTCGCCGGACGACAGGATTTCCATCTCGATGTCCGGATGCAGACGCGCGAAATCGGCGAAGTCCGGCATCAGCAGGTGTGTCGCGAGGGGCGGTGCCAGCGTCACCCGCAGAAGCCCGCGCACGCTCTGGTCGCGCCCGAAGACACGCGTCTCCAGCTGATGCGACGACGCTTCCATCTGGTTCGCGAGCTCGAGGACCTCTTCGCCCGCAGCCGTCAGGCGGTAGCCCGAAGGCAGCTTTTCGAACATCTGCGCCCCGAGGCGTTCCTCGAGCTGTGCGATGCGTCGCAGCACGGTCGAGTGGTTCACGCCGAGGCGCTCGGCGGCAGCCCGCACCGAGCCTCCGCGCGCGACGGCGAGAAAGTAGCGAACGTCATCCCAGTCGATCATGGTGCAATCCCGCACCGCGGGGTGCGCTTCCCAATACCCGTGTCCAATACCATCGAATAGCGTCTCGTCCTCGGACAAGTGGGGCGGCGACTTTGGCGCCTGGGGGCGTCGCTCACCGCGGACACCGCATGCGTGGCTGAAGCTATTAGCTCACCTGGTTCGATTTTGCACCACCGATGTGCGAACTTCCGCACTGCACGCCTGACGCAGCCGGACCCATTTCAACGTCGACACGATCCCCGGACGAATGCTCGGGGCAACTGAGGAAAGCCGAAAGGATAAGTCATGGGAAAGCTCGAGGGTAAGGTTGCAGTCATCACGGGCGGATCGAGCGGCATGGCGCTGGCGAGCGCCAAGCGGTTCGTTGAAGAAGGCGCCTATGTTTTCATCACGGGCCGGAGGCAGGAGGCGCTCGACGAGGCCATCAGGCTGATTGGCCGGAACGTGACCGGCGTGCGCGGCGATGCGGCCAATCTCGACGACCTCGACCGCCTGTTCGATACAGTCAAGCGGGAAAAGGGCAGGATCGACGTGCTGTATGCGAGCGCCGGCACGGGCCAAGCCGTCCCACTGGGCGAGATCACCGAGCAGCATTTCGATGCGACTTTCGGCCTGAATACGCGCGGCACGCTGTTCACGGTGCAAAAGGCGTTGCCGCTGTTCAACGATGGCGGATCGATCTTCATGACCGGATCAGTTGCTTCGCTGAAAGGTTTTCCTGGTTACAGCGTGTATGCGGCGAGCAAGGCGGCGTTGCACGCATTCGCACGCGGGTGGCTCAACGAGCTGAAGGGCAGGAATATCCGGGTGAACGTGCTGCACCCGGGGCCGATCGCCACACCGATGCAGGACCAAGTTCTCGACGAGGAGGGGAAGCGGATGTTCGAATCCCTGATCCCGCGGGGAACGATGGGGCGTCCTGAGGAAATTGCGACGGCCGCGCTGTTTCTTGCTTCAGACGATTCGAGCTTCGTGAATGGGCTGGAGTTGTCTGTCGACGGAGGCTTCTCGGCCATCTGAAATCGCGCCGGATCACGGGAAGTGGCTGATCGGCGGGAACTAGCACGTCCATGGTGGAACGACCGGGCGTCTACGCAAAGGTCGCCACACGGCAGAATGGATAACCCGGCGCCATTGAAGGCCGGGGAATCAATACCAACACGGATCGGAGAAGCATCATGAGCTACGCGATTGTAGGATTCGGTAAGATAGGCCAGGCCCTCGCCCACGCCTTCGCCCGCAAAAACATCGACGTGACCGTCGCAAGCCGCCAGCCGCCCGAGGCGTTGGCGCCGCAGGCCCGGGCGATTGGACCCACGGTCGTCGCCAAGTCGCTGCGGAAGGCACTCGAGGCCGACACGATCATCTTGGCAATCCCGTTCTGGGAGCACCGCGAGGTTGCGAAGGCTCTGCCGAACTGGGAAGGCAAGACAGTCATCGACGCGACGAACGCGTTTCCAGCCCCTGAAGAGCTCGACGGTCTCCCGTCCTCCGCTTTCGTCGCGAAAGCGTTCACCGGCGCCAAGCTCGTGAAAGGATTCAATCACCTGATCGCGGCCACCCTGGCCGCCGATCCGATCGTCGAGGGCGGCCACCGGGTCGTCTTTCTGTCGAGCGACGACGAGGACGCGATCGCTCCCGTGGCGGCCTTGGCCAAACAACTCGGGTTCGCACCCGTCAAGCTGGGAAAGCTCAACGAGGGTGGCGCGCTGGTGCACGCACGCGGCCGCGTTTGGGGCCAGCTCATCTTCCAGGATTTGTTCAAGAAGGAGCAGTAATCGGTTTACGACCGTGTGATTTGGCCCGAGAAGTACGATCCTAAAAACGTCTGCCATCTCCTCAGTATCTATTGACCGCAATCGATGGCTCACGAATCGCTTCGGTATCCGCTTCTATCCTATTCTATCCACAGCATCCCGTGGGAAAGTCCAGCATGGATGGACAGTCCAGCATCTCCGCGACGGGCTCGATCGCGTCGCCGAAGCCAATGTCGATCGTCAGACTGATCCGGGCGCCACTAATCCGAGGAATTGCAACATTCTCTGAGAATAATGGAAGACCCATCGGCATTCATGTTGCGATCTCTTTGCAGATGCAGCGCTGCATACTCGAACCAGCCGAGAAAAATCCTTCAGGATTCGAGACCCGGAGGCACTAGACTGCCGGTCTCAGGCGGCGTTGGGGTGTTGGTTGGCTATGGCGCCCAAGGCGGACACCTGCGGTTCTGCTCGTCTGGCGTCAATTTCATGACGCCGGCGCAGCTCCTCGCGGAAAACGCTTCTGGCCTCCTTCAAGCTGCGTTTACCGAGTAGTCTGGCGAACCTGGCGACGGTCGTTTTCGAGACGCCGGTGCGGGCAGCAATCTTGTCCGCACTTTCAAAGGCCAGAAGGTCAGGATGCTCGAACGCGACGCACGCCAGTTTCTCGACCTGCGGCGGGAAAACAAGCTCGCGACAAGCAACCCATTTTTTCAGGTCCGCGAAGGTCGCAGACGGATTGGTGCCGTGATCCGACATGTCCCCCACCTTCACGCAATCCGTCAGATTTCGCTCATCGATACGGTGCGCCTCTCTTCCACCGACTTGATGCAGGCAAGAGCGATTGCAAGTGCGGTGCGCGCGTCCTGACCGGTCGGTCCTTTGACCACGCCGCTGCGAACCGCGCCGACGAAGGCGGCGAGCTGCGCGGTGTAGCCATGCACGAAATGATCGGTGTCGCGCCGCCAGGTGTCGCTGGAGACGCCGTTCTTGTCGAACAGGGTCATGCTCGAGCGGCGCACGTCGCCCATGGTGATCATGCCGCCCGAGCCGAACACTTCGCCGCGAATGTCGTAGCCGTACATGGCGGAGAAATTGGCTTCGGCCACGGCAATCGAGCCGTTGTCGAAGCGGATGGTGACGACCGCCGTATCGTGGAAGCCCTTGTCGCTGAAATCGGGGCGCACGAGCGCGTCGGCGATGGCGGTCACCTCGACGGGCCTGGCATTGGCGTTGAGCCAGACAAGCGTGTCGAAGTCGTGGATCAGCGTCTCGTAGAAGATCGTCCAGCGCGGCGTCCTTTCCGGACTGCCGCCATAAGGGCCGGGATCGCGCGTCAGCGACCGGATCAACTGTGGCGTTCCCACCTTGCCCGCATCGATGGCGGCGCGTCCTTCGGCGAAAGCCTGGTCCCAGCGACGGTTGAAGCCGACCTGCAGTGGCACGCGGGCACTGGACGCGGCGCCTATGACGCGATCGACCTCTTCAAGGGTCAGCGCCATCGGCTTTTCGCAAAAAACGGCCTTGCCAGCCTCGGCCGCCTGAACGGCAAGGCTGGCGTGGAAGCGCGCCGGCGAAGCAATGATGACGGCTTCGACCGCCGGATCGGAGAGCACTACCGAGACGTCGGTCACTGCGCCGGGTACGTCCAGCTTTGCGGCGAGCGCTTCCGCCGCGCCCTGGGCCGGGTCGGCGATCGCGACCAGATTTGCGTCGACAAGCCGGCGCACAACGGTTTCGGCGTGGAAAGAACCGATGCGGCCAGCCCCGATCAGGGCGATATTCACAGGGCGTTGGGCAGGCATTTGATGCTCCGAAATTCGAACGTTGAGAAAACGGCGGACTTAGACGGTGAAAGCCTGGCGGAAGCGGCTGAGCGCCAGCTCGTCGTCGCCCGACGGCCAGGCTTCCATTCCGATGACGCCGCGATATCCCATCTGGTCGAGAGCGCGGGCGATGGCTGGATAGTTGATTTCTCCGGTGCCCGGCTCGGTGCGGCCGGGAACATCGGCCACCTGGATCTCGCCGATGTGGGGAAGCGCGAGGCGGCAGAGTTCGATCAGATTCCCTTCACCGATCTGCGCGTGGTAGAGGTCCAGATTGAGTTTGAGCGACGGTCGGTTGATGGACGAGACGAGCGCGATCGTGTCGGCCGCCCTGGCGAAAGGTGTTTTCGGGTGATCGACGGCCTCGTTGAGGTTTTCGAGGACGAAAGTCACGCCTTCCCGCTCGCCGAGATCGGCGATGCGCTCGAGCGTGTCGCGGGCCTTGAGCCACATCGCGCCGGTCACCACCTCCGACTTCACGACCGGAAGACCCTGCCCGTCGAGCCCGGTGCCGTGCAGGTTGAGTCGCGGGCAGTTCAGTTGCTTGGCGACAGGAATCGAGAGTTTCGCCGTCCTGATCAGCTCGTCCGCGCCGGCGTCGTCGGCAAGTGTCCCGGCGACATAGCCGGTCATCGAGGAAAATGAGGCACCGGACTTCGCCAGCGCCGCTATGTCGTGCTTCGTCCAGTCCCAGATTTCGGCGACGAAACCGAGTTCGGTGATCCGCTTGAGACGGCCGAGCACGGGCAACGAGCGGAACACCATTTCAGCGCAAACCGCCAAGGTGAAGGGTCCCGAAGTTGCCGGAGGCGTTGTCATCATCAATATCCTGTTTCGAGGTTAGATCGTGCCGCCGAGTTCGTCGGACAGGGTCTGCAGTTCCTTGCCGCCGGCCATCATGTTTTGCAGCTCATCGATACTGATCTCGCCTTTGGCGCAGGTGCCCAGCGTCTTGCCGCGATTGAGCACGGTAAAGCGGCTGCCGACGGCATAGGCATGGCGGACATTGTGGGTGATGAAGATCACGCCAAGGCGCTTCTGCTGCACCTGATGGATGTATTTCAGCACCATCGAAGTCTGAGCGACGCCAAGCGCCGATGTCGGTTCATCGAGGATCAGCACCTTGGCGCCGAAGTAGACGGCGCGCGCGATGGCCACGCATTGCCGCTCACCGCCCGAGAGCGTGCCGACCGCCTGATTGGGATCGCGGATGTCGATGCCGATCTTGCGCATCTCCTCATGCGTCACCGCGTTGCAGTGCTTGAAGTCGATGTGACGGAATGGCGGGATGCCTTTCAGCGGCTCGCGACCCATGAAAAAATTGCGAGTGATCGACATCAGCGGGATCATTGCGAGGTCCTGGTAGACCGTGGCGATGCCGGCATCGAGCGCGTCGCGAGGGCTGTTGAACGTGACGGGTTTGCCTTCGACGAGGAAGTCGCCGCTGGTCGGACGGACCACACCGGAAAGCGTCTTGATAAGCGTCGACTTGCCGGCGCCATTGTCGCCGAGCAGACACAGCACTTCGCCTTGCGAAACCTTCATCGAAACGCCCGAGAGCGCGATGACGGAACCATAGTGCTTGACGACGTTGTTGACCTCGATGACGGGTGGCGAGGTCACTGTTTTGCTATCTGCCATGATCAGCGCTCCCCTGTCACCTTGCGGCGGATGAAGTTGTTGAAGAGGACGGCCAGAAGCAGCATCGAGCCCAGGAACACCTGGAACCAGTCGGAATCGAACTGGGTATATGTCAGGCCGATGGAGACGAGGCCGAAGATGATGGCGCCGAAGAAGGCGCCGATCGCCGAACCATAACCGCCGGTCAGCAGGCTGCCCCCGATGACAGCGGCGATGATCGCCTCGAACTCTTTCTGGAAACCGCGGCGCGCATCCGTCGAGCCGGCATCCAGCACGGTGATGATGGCAACAAGTGCAGCCGCGCATGCCGTCAGGGCGAAAAGCCCCGTCTTCACGCGGTCGACCGGCACGCCGGAGTTTCTCGCGGCAACGGGATCGCCGCCAGCGGCGAAGATCCAGTTGCCGACGCGCGTGCGCAATAGCATCCACGTGGCGAGCCCGGTAATTCCGACGAACCAGAGAACGGAGACCGGCACGCCCGTCACCTTGGGCACGCCATTGTCGAATTTCTCGATGAGATCGAGTTCAGCCAGCCAGTTGAACAGAGGCTGGAATGCGACACCCGAAAACACCTGTTTCAGCAATCCGTCGCCAACGACATCTTCTATTCCGCGCAGCTGCGTCGAGCCACCCGTCGCCCATTTGAGACCGACCAGGGTCAGGCCGCGCAGGATGAACAGAAAGGCTAGTGTCACGATGAACGACGGCAGCCGCGTTCGGATGACGATCTGTCCGTTGACCGCGCCCATGAAGGCTGCAAGCAGCAGCGTGAAGATGATGGAAATCCAGAGCGGCTGGCCGAAATTGGTCAACAGCGCGCCGAAGATCAGGCCGGCGAAGGCCACCATGGAGCCGATCGAGAGATCAAACTCGCCGCCGATCATCAAGAGCGAGGCGGCGATGGCGAGGATCCCCAGTTGCGACGCCGGCGCCAGGATGGTCATCAGGCCGGAAAGCGAGAACATCGAGGGGTCGGCGGTGAAGAAGAAGAACACCACCACCAGGACGAGCCCGGCGACGGCGCCGAGTTCGGGCCGGCGCATCATATGCGTGAGAAAGCCGACCTGCCGGACCCGTTCGTCGGATTTTGCGGCAACGGCTGTTTTTTGTTCGATTTGAGCCATGATTCCTCCTCCCATAGCGTGCTGCCGAAGCGGCGGTACCCGACGGTACTGATCTTTCGTCTGGCAGGCCGAGCGCCCTCCCCGAAACCGGGGAGGGATCTTCGACAATCACGGGACGCGGTAACGCTTGATCATCGGATGCCCTTGGCTGACAGTTCGACGACCTGCGCCGCCTTGTCCTTGGTGATCAGGTTCGGGCCGGAAGGCACGTTGCCGCCAGAGATCAGGCCGTACTTCGCATAGTTCGCCAGGAAGACGACGGGCAGATATCCCTGCAGGAACTGCTGCTGGTCGATGGCAAAGGCAGCATCGCCGGCCGCGACCGCCTTCAGGAAATCCGCCGAAAGGTCGAAGGTGGCGACATTGATCTTGCCGATCTTGCCGACGTCCTTGACGGCGGCCAGCGACGGTTCGCCGGCGGTGCTGGCACCAAGCGCCATGATGGTGTCGATGTCGCCGTTCGCGCTCAGCGACGCCTTCACTTTGGCGCGGACGTCGGCGGGATCATTGGAAACCGGCAACACCTTCACGTTGCCCTCGAAGCCATCGCCGAAGCCCTTGCAGCGCTGGTCGAGCGCGACATTGCCGACTTCCTGGTTGACGCAGATGGCCGTCTTGCCGCCCATTTCCTTCAACTTCATTCCGGCCGCCTTGCCGGCGCTATACTCGTCCTGACCGACATGCAGGAGGGCACCGAGCGACTGCGAGACATCGGAGCCGGAGTTTATCGAGATGACCGGAATCCCGGCGGCAACCGCCTTCTTGATCGACGGCCCTAGCGCGGAAGCGTCCGGAATCGAGACGATCAGGCCGTTCGGCTTCTGGTTGACGGCCGCATCGATCAGCTGGCTCATCGCCACCATGTCGAACGTCTCGGGCGCGCGATAGTCGACCTTGACACCGACATCCTTGGCGCCCGCCGTCACACCATTCTTGACCACGGACCAAAACGGATCGTTGGCCTGCCCGTGGCTGACGACGACGATCTTGACGTCCTTCGCCGAAGCCATCTGGGCGCCGCTCATCAGGCCGCCGAGCACGGCCGCGCCGAAGGCAAGCTTCCTCAATATCGATTTCATTTCGATTCCTCCAAATGGGCGCGGCTTTGCGGCGCCCCTCCTCCATGTTTCGGCGCATTCACATGTGCCGGTGCTCCCGTCTGCCTACCAATCATGTCTTTGCTACCGGTAGCAAACGTAGATATTCATAACGGAGGGGGCAAAGGAATGTCAATGTTCATTTCATTTTGCAAAAAAATGAAATAGGCGTTCCATATGGCGGCGCAGACGGGAAGAGCGATGACCAAGAGGGCGACTGCAAGAGACGTCGCGGAACAGGCGGGAGTCTCCAAATGGACGGTCATCCGCGCCTTCACGCCGGGGGCTTCGATCACCGAAACCAGCCGCGCCAAGGTGATGGCCGTCGCCGAGAAACTGAACTACCGGCCCAACCTTCTGGCCCGAAGCCTGGCGACCAATCTGACGCATCAGGTCGCCGTTCTCGTCGACGACTTCGAGAATCCCTACAAGCTGTCATTCCTCGAGCGGCTCACCCTGGAACTTCAATCGGAGGGTCTGGTTGCCGTCCTGATCAACATCAATGAGCACTTCGACCACGTGCATGCGCTTCTGAACGCCGACCAGCGCCAGCTCGATGCGGTGGTCATGTGCGGCACCGCATTCAGGACGGAAATGCTGCAGGATATCAGGCTGGACGGAGCGGCCCCGATGTTCGTTCTCGCGCGCGACAGCCAGATCCCGGGTGTGCCCGCCATCAACTGCGACACGACATTGGCGATCAACGAGCTATGCACGCATCTGCATAAACAAGGATACAGGCGACCTGGCTTCATGGCCGGAGCAAAGACGCTATCGACCGCGCTTGGCCGCCAACGGGCGTTCAAGGCATTCTGGCAGCTTCACGGCATCGAGGAGGTTCCGGAACTGACGGCACACTCCTACAGCGCGACCTCGGGCGCGGCCGCCACACGGGACTATTTGAACGAAGTGTCGCCGGCAGACCGTGTTGATGTTCTCCTGTGCGAAAACGATGTCCTGGCTTTCGGGGCGATGGACGTCATCCGCAGCGAGTTCGGGTTGAGAGTGCCGGTAGACATCGCCGTGGCGGGATTCGACAACACGCTGTTCGCTGCCGCGCCAGCCTATGATCTCACGACCTACGAACAACCCATCGAGGCGATGGTGAAGGCGACCGTCGGCATGATCCTGGGCCGCGAGCCCAACAGGACCGTAACTATGCCGGGACGATTGGTCGTGCGCGGATCAGCTTGACGACAAGCAGGGCGTCCGGCAGCGCCACGCGTGCCTTAAGGGCTTCGGTGAAGAATATCAGGTGTTGCTTATGTGCTACAGCGCATCCCTTTAGCCACATATAAGCTGTTGCGGGCGCTTGCTGGACCCATAGGCGGACCGTCAGCGAAAACGCTGTGAAAAGGTGAAACCCATGAAGAAGACCTACGAAAAGCCTGTTCTAACGAAGCGCGAGCGCCTCGGGACTGTGGCCGCAGCAGCCGTCGTCCTTTCGGGACCGCCGGCCTGAGTCGCGCCACACGGGGGTGGCACGACCTTATTGTTCGTCGCTGTCGTTTTCGTCGGATTGGCTGTTCCGACTTGCGTCATCCGCTTGTTCTTCGACATACGCTTGGCAGCCTTCGTTGAACGATCGACTGTCCCCATCGCAGTCCCGCTCGCCAGCGATGTCATTCCTTGCCGCCCAATCGTAGCCGGCCTCATGCCCAGAGCAGTCGTCAGTACAATCGTAGCCATGGAATGTCTCTTGGGCGTTTGCCGGGGTGCGCCGCGGTGGGCGCATCGTCTCGGTCGCCGTCATCATCGCCGTCGGCGTCAACGCGGACGGCCGGCGCGAGGTCCTGGGCATGGGGATTGGCGCCTCGGAGGCCGAGCCTATCTGGACGGAGTTCCTGCGCAAGCTGACACGTCGCGGCCTGCGCGGCGTCAAGCTCGTCGTCTCCGACGCGCACGAAGGCCTCAAGAGCGCCGTCACCAAGGTGCTGTGCGCCACTTGGCAGAGGTGCATGTGCGGTGCCGGCAAGGGCGTCGACAAGGCCGAAGCCCTGGAGTTCCGCTTCGACAAGCGACCGGCTGAGTCCGGCGCTGGTCAGTCGCCCGGCTAGGTCGATTCGAAACGTGGCCTAGCGCGCCCCCCTCGGCGTAGCGTCCGAGTCGGAGGTTAGGGGCTTGCTGTTCGGCTTCGGTCATTTGTTTGCGGCCCTGTCCGCCGTCCACGGGACACCGGCAATCACCTCGTTGCAAGACGGGGTTGTTTCGTCTTCGGGTCTCAATGCCTTGAGGGCGGCGTCCGTCAGCGTCCGTATTGCCTCCTGAAAAGTACCGTCAGCGCAATTTCACGGGCTCGTGGCGGAGATTTCCTTTTATCTTCAATGCGTTAAGGCAAAAAAGTACCGTCACGAGCCTGATTGGCCGTGACGGTACTTTCAAAAACTTGTCCGAGCAATATGCCGAAGGTCTGTCAGTCAGGCAGCCAAAGCCAACTCGGCGCGCCGATAGGCACCGATTCCCTTAGAGAGGATTTATTTTTGCTTTCAATGGCTTGCGTCGCATTTCGGCGTAGATTCGGCGGCGTTTGGGTAGGCCAAAATCATTCCCACTCGATGGTTCCAGGCGGCTTCGACGTCACGTCGTAGACGACCCGGTTGATGCCCTTCACCTCGTTGATGATGCGGGTGGCGGCGGCGCCGAGGAAGTTCATGTCGTAGTGATAGAAGTCGGCCGTCATGCCGTCGACGGAAGTGACGGCGCGCAGCGCGCAGACGAATTCATAGGTGCGGCCGTCGCCCATGACGCCAACGGTCTGCACCGGAAGCAGCACCGCGAAGGCCTGCCAGATGGCGTCGTAGAGGCCGGCCTTGCGGATCTCGTCGAGATAGATGGCGTCGGCCTCGCGCAGGATCTCCAGCTTCTCGCGGGTGATGCCGCCCGGGCAGCGTATCGCAAGGCCGGGGCCGGGGAAGGGATGGCGGCCGATGAAGCTTTCGGGCAGGCCGAGCTCCTTGCCGAGCGCCCTCACCTCGTCCTTGAAAAGCTCCCGCAGCGGCTCGACCAGCTTCATGTTCATGCGCTCGGGCAGGCCGCCGACATTGTGGTGCGACTTGATCGTCACCGACGGGCCGCCGGAGAAGGAGACGCTTTCGATGACGTCGGGATAGAGCGTGCCTTGCGCGAGGAAATCGGCGCCGCCGAGTTTCTTCGCCTCTTCCTCGAACACCTCGATGAACAGGCGGCCGATGGTCTTGCGCTTCTTTTCGGGATCGGCCTCACCTTCCAGCGCCGAGATGAAGCGGTCCGAAGCATCGACCAGGATCAGCGGCAGATTGTAGTGCTGGCGGAACATCTCAACCACGCCTGCCGCCTCGTCCTTGCGCATCAGGCCGTGGTCGACGAGGATGCAGGTCAACTGGTCGCCGATCGCTTCATGGATCAGCAGCGCCGCGACGGAGGAGTCGACGCCGCCCGAGAGCGCGCAGATGACCTTGCCCTTGCCGACCTGCTTGCGGATCAATTCCACGGCGTGTTCGCGATAGGCGCGCATCGTCCAGTCGCCCTCGATGCCGGCGATGTTGTGGACGAAGTTCCTCAGCAGCCTCGCGCCATCCGGCGTGTGCACCACTTCCGGATGGAACATGATGCCGTACATCTTGCGCTCGATATCGCCGAAGATGGCGAAGGGCGAGCTTTCCGACTTGCCGAGCACCTTGAAGCCGGGCGGCAATTCGATGACGCGGTCGCCATGGCTCATCCACACCTGGTGGCGCTGGCCGGGCGCCCACAGGCCTTCGAACAGCGGGCTGTCCTTCTCGATCTCGACGAAGGCGCGGCCGAATTCGCGATGGTTGGAGCTTTCGGCGACGCCACCCATCTGCACGCAGAGCGCCATCTGGCCATAGCAGATGCCGAGCACCGGCACGCCCGCGTCGAAGACGATCTGCGGGGCGCGCGGGCTGCCGATGTCCGTGGTCGAAGCCGGACCGCCCGACAGGATCACCGCTTTCGGATTGATGCGCTTGAAGGCGGCTTCCGCCGATTGGAACGGCACGATCTCGGAAAAGACGCCGCTCTCGCGGATGCGGCGGGCGATGAGCTGCGTGAACTGGCTGCCGAAATCGATGATCAGGACAGTGTCGGGCAGAACGGCTTTGGGATTGGCTGTCGTCATGGCGAGCCTTTAGAGAAAGAAACGAGTCGACGCAATGGGCTCGGCGCTGCGGCTTTCAGTCCTTTTCCAGCTTTAAGCGAGGCGGACCGCGCCGGATGCGATCGCCTGCTCCAGGAAGCCGACGGCAGAGGCCAGCTTCTCGTCGATGACGTGCAGATATTCCGTCCAGTCGTTGACGTGCCTGAGATCGGCGGCGCCATCGGAAATGCCGCGCAGCCCGATCAGCGGCACGCCGAACAGCTGGCAGGCGCGCAGGCAAGCGAAGGTCTCCATATCGACCATGTCGGCATCGATGGCGTCATAGGCAACACCGGAGATGATCGCGCCACCGGTCGAGAGCGCGGCGGTCTTGATGCCCGGAATAACGAAGGGCAGCGGCACCGCCACCGGCAGGTCGAGGAAAGGCGTCGCGCCCTTCTCGAAGCCGAGCGGCGACGCATCCATGTCGCGATAGCTCACCGACACGGCCTGGTAGATTTCGGCCTGTTCCAGCTTGCGGCTGCCGGCCGAGCCCAGCGAAACGATCAGGTCGGGAAGCGCTCCTTCGGCCTTCAACGCCGCAAGCTCGGCGCCCAGCCTGACACCGGCCTCGACCGGACCGACGCCGGTCATCAGCGGCGTGAGCAGGTCCTTGAGGTGCGGGCCGTATTCAGCCTCGACCGCCATGACGAAGAGAACGGATTTGCCCGACAGGCGCGACATTTTGACAGTCATGACGACGCTACCCCCCTATTTGTTGCCACGAAAGGGAAAGGGGGCAACGTGCCGCTCGCCGCCTGGCGGCCCTTCGCCATGGCTCCGGACGTTCGCCGCTCGAAAAGCCCATTTGGGGGCTTTTCGTCCGCTGCGCGGACCGCTCCTCACCCCTCAATCCCGTCGCGGCCGACCACCGTCATCATCGTGCCGGTCATGGTGGCGATCAGCTTGGCCTCGCCATCGGCGGCGAAGGCGTAAGCCTGGCCGTCGGCGACGATGATGGTGCGGCCGGGCTTTGTCACCGAGCCGCGGAAAAGGAAGCGCTCGCCCCTGCCCGGCGCCAGAAGGTTCACCTTGAACTCGATGGTCAGCACGCTGGAATTCTGCGGCATAAGCGAAAAGGCCGCGTAGCCGCAGGCGGAGTCCAAAGCTGTGGAGATGACGCCGGCATGCAGGAAACCATGCTGCTGGGTGAGCGAGGCCGAGTACGGCATCTCGATCTCGATGATGCCGGGCGTCACCAGCGTCAGCTCGGCGCCGATCGTCGCCATTGCCTCCTGCCGGGCAAACGACGCCCTGACGCGTTCCTCGAAGTCGGAAGCGGGTACGATCTTGGCTGCTGCCATGGCGCTTTGCCTCATATTTGCTGGCGAAGCTTATTGCAGAGCCATGCAAGACAGGCAATCTTTTATGTTGCAGCGCAACAAAGGCCAGATGTCCTCAAGCAGTCCTGCGCAAGGCATGGAGATAGAACCCGTCGGTGCCGCTGAGCGCCGGCGACAGCGAGATCCCGCCGGTGCCGGCAATACGCGCGGCTCCTTGATGGCCGGGCAAGCGGCTATCCCAAAGCTGGCGATGATCGACCGGCGCAAAGCCGTCATGGCGCGCGCGAAAAGCCGCGACCTGCTCGCCGTTTTCGGCATCGAACACCGAACAGGTGATGTAGACCAGCAAGCCGCCGGGTTTGACGAAGGCCTGCGCCGTATCGAGGATCGCCTGCTGCTCTCCCTTTCGGGCGTCGAGCTGCCTTTCCGTCAATCGCCATTTGGCGTCGGGGCGCCGCCGCCAGGTGCCGCTGCCGGTGCAGGGCGCGTCGATCAGCACGAGGTCCATATGGTTGGTGAGCGGCGCAAGCTCCGCAGGTTTGCTGACGACCTGGACGTTGCGGTTGTGCGAGCGGCGGATGCGCTCGAAGATCGGCGCCAGCCGCACCTTCTCCGCATCATGGGCAAAGAGCTGGCCTGTATTGCCCATCTCCGCCGACAGCGCCAGCGTCTTGCCGCCGGCGCCGGCGCAATAGTCGAGCACCTGCATGCCGGGCTCGGCGCCAGCGAGCGCCGCGGCAAGCTGTGAGCCCTCATCCTGCACTTCGAACCAGCCTTTCTGGAAGGCCGGCTCGGCCTGCACGTTCGGGTGACGGCCGTCGCCGTCGATCGGCGGGATACGGATGCCGTGCGGCGCGATTGCCGCGGGCGCCGCGCCCGTACCCTGGAGCTCGGCCAGCACCTTGGCGCGATCGGCCTGGAGCGTGTTGACCCTCAGATCCAGCGGCGGGCGCTGCGCGAGAGCCACGCCTTCCTCGACCCAGGCGTCGCCATAGGCTTGCTCGAGCAGCGGCGCGCACCAGTCCGGCACATCCGCCCGCACGGCCTCGGGCGCCTCGTCAAGCCTGCGCTCGGTCGCCGCCTTCAGCTCGCCGGTGCCGAGCAGCGGCGGTGCGAATTTGTCGCCGTCGAGGGCGTCATTCAGCGACTGCGCAGTCTGCCCCCATTCCAAGAGAAGCGCGCCGAAGCCGATGGCGCGCGGCGTGTCCTCGCCAAACAGCCAGCCGGCCGAGCGTTTGCGGCGCAGCGCGTCATAGACGATGTTGCCGATCGCCGCGCGATCGCCGCCGCCGGCGAAGCGATGCGACAGGCCCCAATCGCGCAGCGCGTCGGCCACCGGCCGGTGACGCCGGCCGATGTCTTCCAGAACCTCTATCGCCGCCGCCAGCCTTCCGCCCAGTCGCATCCCGTTTTCCGCTTACACCACAAAATTAGCTCCAGCCCGCTCTTAAAGCGTTTCAGGCCAGGATTGAAAGGGTTCTGTTCGACTTGCCTGTGAAACCACGTTTTCAAAACCAGGCGATTTCGCCGAACGGTTTTTCAAAGCAGGCGACGCTGTCGAAAAACAAGACAATCGACCAGAATATGAAAGTTCTCTAATGCTTTTGACTGGCGAGCACAAGCAAGCCGGCTGGCTTAACCTCTCAGCTTTCCAAGTGTTGCCGGCGGGAATACTCTTCCGGCAGTGATTCGCGGCGCGAGAAACGCGGTTTGACGGATCCTGTGAGGAGAGGGCAATGAAGACTTATCTGGCAGAAGTTCTGGGCACGTTTTTGTTGGTGTTCATCGGCACGGCCTCCGTAGTCACGGGCGGTTTCGGCGGCGCGCTGCCGCTCGGACAGGAAGGCATCGGGCTGGCGTTCGGCATCGGCCTGATCGCCGCGGCCTATGCGATCGGCCCGATCTCGGGCGCGCATCTCAATCCGGCGGTGACGCTCGGCGTGTTCCTGGCAGGGCGGATGCCGGCCAAGGATGTCGTCCCTTACTGGATCGCGCAAATCATCGGCGCCATCATCGCTTCGCTGGCGCTGTGGATCATCGTTTCCGGACAGGCCGGCGGCCACACCGGCGGCTTCGGCGCCAATGGCTGGGACGAGGCGAAATGGGGCATGAGCTCGGCCTTCCTGTGGGAGCTGATCGGCACCTTCACCTTCGTCACCGTGATCCTCGGCGTCACCAACGCCAAGCACACCACCGCCTTTGCCGGCCTGGTCATCGGCCTGACGCTGGCGGGCATTCACTTCGCCATGATCCCGGTGACCGGCACCTCGGTCAATCCGGCGCGCTCGATCGGTCCGGCGCTGTTTTCGGGTGGTGCCGCGCTCAGCCAGCTCTGGCTGTTCATCGTCGCGCCGCTGATCGGCGGGGCGATTGCCGGCGTCGTCGCCAAGGCCGGCATTTTCGAGAAAGACTGATCCGTCTTGAAGGAATGAACTAAAAAGGCGCGGGCCTGGCCCGCGCCTTTTTATTTGGGAGGTACGACCTTATTTCGCGATGTCGAAGCGGTCGGCGTTCATCACCTTCGTCCATGCCTTGACGAAGTCCTTGACGAACTTGGCCTTGGCGTCGCCCGAGCCGTACACTTCGGCGAGCGCGCGCAACTGCGCGTGCGAGCCGAAGATCAGGTCGGCACGGGTGCCGGTCCATTTGACCTCTCTGCTCTTGCGGTCACGCGCCTCGTACACCTCGTCCGAGCCCGGCTGGGAGCCGGCCGCCGCATCCCAGACGGTCGCCATCGAGAGCAGGTTGACGAAGAAGTCGTTGGTCAGCGTGCCCGGCCTGTCGGTGAGGACGCCGTGCTTCGAACCGCCGGTGTTGGCGCCGAGCACGCGCAGGCCGCCGACCAGCACCGTCATTTCCGGCGCAGTCAGCGTCAGGAGTTGGGCGCGGTCGACCAGCATCGCTTCGACCGACATCGGCTGCTTGCCTCTGCTGTAGTTGCGGAAGCCATCGACGGTCGGCTCGAGGGCAGCAAAGGAGTGGGCGTCCGTCTGTTGCTCGGAAGCATCCATGCGGCCCGGCGTGAACGGCACCTTGACCTCCTGGCCGCCGTCCTTCGCCGCCTTCTCGACCGCGGCGACGCCGCCGAGAACGATCAGGTCGGCCAGCGACACCTTCTTGCCGCCGGTCTGCGCCGCGTTGAACTCCTTCTGGATCGCTTCCAGCTTGCTGAGCACCTTGGAAAGCTGGGCCGGCTGGTTGACCTCCCAGTCCCTCTGCGGCTCAAGGCGGATGCGGCCGCCATTGGCGCCGCCGCGCTTGTCGGAGCCGCGGAAGGTCGAGGCCGAAGCCCAGGCGGTCGAGACCAGCTCCGACACCGACAGGCCGGAGGCCAGGATCCTGGCCTTGAGCGAGACGATGTCGGCCTCGCTCACCAGCTCATGGTCGATCGCCGGGATCGGATCCTGCCAGATCAGCTCTTCTTTCGGGACGAGCGGGCCAAGATAGCGCACGGCCGGACCCATGTCGCGGTGGGTGAGCTTGAACCAGGCGCGGGCGAAGGCGTCGGCGAATTGCTCCGGATGCTGGTGGAAGCGGCGCGAGATCTTTTCGTAAGCCGGATCGAAACGCAGCGCGAGGTCGGTGGTGAGCATGGCCGGTGCCTGGCGCTTCGAAGCGTTGTGCGCGTCCGGAACGGTGCCGGCGCCGGCGCCGCCCTTCGGCGTCCACTGATGGGCGCCCGCCGGGCTCTTCGTCAGTTCCCACTCATAGTTGAAGAGGTTGTCGAAGAAGTTGTTGCTCCATTTGGTCGGCGTCGTCGTCCAGGTCACTTCGAGGCCTGAGGTGATGGCGTCGCCGGCGATGCCGGAGGCATATTTGCTCGACCAGCCGAGGCCCTGCGCCTCGATGCCGGCGCCTTCCGGCTCGGCGCCGACCAGCGAGGCATCACCGGCCCCATGGGTCTTGCCGAAGGTGTGGCCGCCGGCGATCAGCGCCACGGTCTCCTCGTCGTTCATCGCCATGCGGGCGAAAGTTTCGCGGATGTCGCGCGCCGCGGCGATCGGGTCCGGCTTGCCGTTCGGGCCTTCCGGATTGACGTAGATCAGCCCCATCTGGACGGCGCCGAGATGGCCGCTCAGCTCGCGGTCACCCGAATAGCGCTCGTCGGCAAGCCATTTGCTTTCCGAACCCCAGTTCACATCCTGCTCCGGCTCCCACACATCGGCGCGGCCGCCGGCGAAGCCGAAGGTCTTGAAGCCCATCGATTCCAGCGCGACGTTGCCGGTGAGGATCAACAGGTCGGCCCAGGAAATCTTGCGGCCGTATTTCTGCTTGACCGGCCACAGCAACCGGCGCGCCTTGTCGAGGTTGGCATTGTCCGGCCAGCTGTTCAGCGGCGCGAAACGCTGCTGACCGGCGCCGGCGCCGCCGCGCCCGTCGCCGATGCGATAGGTACCGGCGCTGTGCCAGGCCATGCGGATGAAGAGCGGCCCGTAATGGCCGAAGTCGGCCGGCCACCAGTCCTGCGAATCCGTCATGACCTTGTGCAGGTCCTTGACCACCGCATCGAGGTCGAGACTCGCGAACTCCTCGGCATAGTCGAAATCCTCGCCCATCGGGTCCGAGAGGTTCGACTGCTGGTGGAGAACGGCAAGGTCGAGCTGGTTCGGCCACCAGTCACGGTTGGTCCGGCCGGCGGATCCATGCGCGACAGGGCATTTGCCAGCGCTGTTGTCGTCGGTTTTCGCGTCCATCTTAGTCTCCGATTCTGCCGAGGTTTTTGCCGAGGTTGAATTTTGCCGAGGTTCCCGAGTTTCGGGAGGCGGCCATTGGCTGCGCCAACCTGGAATGATTCCAGACTAGGCCGACCGGCCGATAAAGACAAATTGCCTTTGCTGTTTGTTTTGATAACCTTTGCTTATGATTGGCCTCACCGTCCGGCAGATGCAATATTTCGACGCGCTGGCGCAGACGCTGCATTTCGGCCGCGCCGCGAAGCTCGCCGGCGTCAGCCAGCCGGCCCTTTCCGCGCAGATCGCCGAGATGGAAGAGCGGCTGAACTGCCTGTTGTTCGAGCGCGGCGGCAGGACGGTGGGCATGACCGACGAGGCGCTTGCCCTGCAGCCGCGTATCGAGCGCATTCTGGCCGATATCCGTGACGTCGAGACGACTGCCCGGCGCGGCCGTCCGACCATGGAGGGACGCTTCCGGCTGGGCATCATCCCGACGGTCGCGCCCTATCTGCTGCCGCATGTGCTGCCGGAGCTGAAGAAGCAATATCCCGCCCTGCAGCTCGAACTGCGCGAGGCGGTGACCGCATCGCTGGTCGAGGACGCGACCTCCGGCCGGCTCGACGCCTTCATCGCGGCCTTGCCGCTCGATCAGCCGGCGATCGTCACTGACGAACTTTTCCCCGACCGCTTCTTCCTCGCGGTGCCCGCCGGCGATGCGGCCTTCGCTTCGCCGCCGGTGCCGCCGGAGAGCCCGGCGCTGGAGCGGCTGATGCTTCTGGAGGAAGGCCACTGCCTGCGCGAGCAGGCTTTGGCCGTCTGCGGCAATGTGCGGCCTGTGGCGATGGCAAGCTATGGCGCGACCAGCCTGACGACACTCTTGCAGATGGTGGCGCATGGTCTCGGCGTCACGCTGGTGCCGGAAATGGCGGCACGCGCCGCCGGCGTCATGCCGGACCTGAGGATCGTGCCGTTCCAGGAACCGATGCCGCAGCGCCTGATCTGCATGGCCTGGCGCCGCAACAAGGTAAGGCAGGACGAGTGTGTGGAACTGGCCCGGATCATACGGGCGTTGGATCGGGCGGTGCTGGGGGCGTGAGGCGGTGGTGAAGAGCCGGCCGGCAACGTTTGCTGGCCTGGATAAGACCGCCTGCTGAATGGCGACGCTGCTCCAGAGCAGTTCAGCGTTCGATAGAAACGCTGGCCTGCTCCAGCTCTTTAGTTTCTACGCGATTCCGGAGGGAAACCGCTACGCACTTTTCCTGGAATTGCTCTAAGACAAGGTCCAGGATTGAACACCATTTCGGGCATCGGATATCTCGATTGCCTTGCGGACCGCCCCACAGAATTTTTCGAGAAGTTCCGGCTCGTTCCCCAGTCGCTGGCGCAGCGAGAAAGGTACTTCCAGCTGTGCTCCCTTCCCCGTCAGTCCCCGGTTGACGATGTTCGAATCCTGGATACCCGGAAACGGATGGTTGTCTTTTTTCGTCTGGAAGCCGGCTTCCTGCAGACGCCAGGCTATCTCTGAAACCAAGGGGGCGTCCTTGCCGCCCAGGTAGACCGTCGAGGGATCGTCCCGGTCCTGACGACCGTGGACAGCAACGACCGTGGACTTCGTCCGCAACAGTTCGAGCGCGGATTCCTCGTCAAAGTTCCTGGACGTTATGTGCAGCTCTCGATTGCTTTCCGGCATAAGCCCTTCAAAGCAATACATATCGAGATCGCGCCCTGCTATCGTCTCGGTGATCAAGGAGGTGCGGGGTTCGATTTTGCCGCCATGCGGGGCCATGACGATCGCATTGCCGGTTCGCGCGCCGCGCCGGACGACTATGCGATAATCTATGTTTTCGGCTTTGGCGGTTCTCAGCGCCGCGAAATTCGGAAACTCGTTATCCATAACCTGTCCAAATACGCATAGTGGAGCGTTTGCGCCCTCTGGGGCGTTTCCAAACGATGAATATCTCCCGGTCCGTCCCCCGTCACGCCGTCTTCTGCGCCACCAACCCCAATTCCTCGACCATCGCATCGCGCATCAGGAATTTCTGCGGCTTGCCGGTCACCGTCATCGGCAGTTCGGTGCGGAAGCGGATGTAGCGCGGCACCTTGTAGTGCGCGATCTGGCCGGCGCAGAAGGCCTTGATCTCCTGCTCGGTGGTGATTTGACCCGGCTTCAAGACGATCCAGGCGCAGAGCTCCTCGCCATATTTGTCGTCGGGAATGCCGAAGACCTGCACTTCCTTGATTTTCGGATGGCGATAGAGGAATTCCTCGACCTCGCGCGGATAGACGTTCTCGCCGCCGCGGATGACCATGTCCTTTACCCGGCCGACGATGTTGCAATAGCCCTCGGCATCGATGGTGGCGAGGTCGCCGGTGTGCATCCAGCCGTCGGCGTCGATCGCTTCGCGGGTCTTTTCGGCATCGTCCCAATAGCCCTTCATCACCGAATAGCCGCGCGTGCAGAGTTCGCCAGGCTCGCCGACCGCGACGGTGGCGCCATCGGCGCCGATCGCCTTGACCTCGACATGCGGATGGATGCGGCCGACGGTCGAGACGCGCTTTTCCAGCGGATCGTCGACGCTGCTCTGGAAGGAGACTGGGCTGGTCTCGGTCATGCCGTAGGCGATGGTCACTTGGCCCATATGCATCAGTGACACCACCTTCTTCATCACCTCGATCGGGCAAGGCGAGCCCGCCATGATGCCGGTGCGCAGGCTGGAAAGATCGAAGCCGGCGAAATCGGCATGGTCGAGCATGGCGACAAACATGGTCGGCACGCCATAGAGACCGGTGCAGCGCTCCTGCGCCACCGCTTTCAACGTCGCGCCGGCATCGAAACCTTCGCCCGGGAAAACCATGGTGGCACCCTTGGTGACGCAGCCCATCGTGCCCATCGACATGCCGAAACAGTGGTAGAGCGGCACCGGGATGCAGAGACGGTCGTCGACGGTGAGCCTGATCGCCGAAGTGACGAAATTACCGTTGTTGACGATGTTGGAGTGCGTCAGCGTCGCCCCCTTCGGCGCGCCGGTCGTGCCTGAGGTGAACTGGATATTGATGGCATCGCCCGGCTTCAGGCTTTCGGAGATGCGGTCGAGGCTGTCATGTTCGTCGCGGCCGGCCATGGCGAGCACATCGCCGAAATTGAACAT
Source organism: Mesorhizobium sp. Arg314 (assembly GCF_053714275.1). Lineage (NCBI taxonomy): Bacteria > Pseudomonadati > Pseudomonadota > Alphaproteobacteria > Hyphomicrobiales > Phyllobacteriaceae > Mesorhizobium > Mesorhizobium sp. Arg314. Next base: position 30,911 of record NZ_JBSKBP010000012.1, read on the forward strand.
GCCGGGCGAATTGTCGTCGCCCATACGGATGACGATCCCCAGCGCCGGCAGCTTCTTTGCCTTGAGCTTGCCGGGCTCGGCGGTGCCAAGTTCGGGCGCCAGCGTCTCGATCATGCCGAGATAATCGGAGGTCTTGAAGCTGACAGCGGTGACCAGCGCTCGGCAAGCGACCTTGTTCAAGGCATATTCCAGCTCGGTCAGCCGATAGGCCGGGTTGATATTGACCAGGATGAGGCCGATGCGCGCGGTGGCGAACTGCGTCACCAGCCATTCCCAGCGGTTCGGCGACCAGATGCCGACGCGGTCGCCCTTCTCCAGGCCGAGCGCCAGGAAGCCGGCGGCCAGCGCGTCGACCGTGTCCGACAGCTCGCTCCAGCTGAAGCGCTTGTCCTGGCCGACGAAGACAGCGGCGTCGAGCGTGGCGTATTTGCTGACCGTGTCGGAAAACAGCTCCGGAATGGTCTTGTCGAGCAGGGGCACCGAACGATCCCCCGAGACATGCGCCTTGCCGCCCAGCGGGGCAACGAAGGTGCCACTGGCGCCACGCGCGCGCAGATTGGTGGCGTTCATGAGCTCGTCGAGTTTGATCGCCATCGCCGTCTCCTCCCGGGATGAGCCAGCCTATCAGCCGATGGCGGCGGTGGAAATCCGCCAAAGGTCCCCCTCCCTCAACGGGGAAGGAGGGCGCTCATCTTGGCGGCGATCCCCTGCAACAGCGCCTCGTCCCCCGCATCACGCTGCTTCTTCGAAGCGACGAGACAGGCCTGCGACTTCAGGATTGTTCCGTCGCCCAGCACTTTGAGGTGGTTGGCGCGCAGCGTCGAGCCGGTGGTGGTGATATCGACGATGACGTCCGCCAGCCCCGCCGCCGGGGCGCCTTCGGTGGCGCCGAGGCTTTCGACGATGCGGTAGACCTGGATGCCGTGCTTGAGCGAGAAAAACTGCTGTGTCAGCCGCCAGTATTTGGTGGCGATCCGCAGGCGCCGGCCGTGGCGCTGGCGGAAATCGGCGGCGACATCGTCGAGGTCGGCCATGGTCTCGACATCGAGCCAGATGTCGGGCACCGCGACAACGACATCGGCATGTCCGAAGCCGAGTCGGGCGACGATCTCGGCGCGGGCTTCCCAGTCGGCGAGGTTTTCGCGCAGCAGGTCCTCGCCGGTGATGCCGAGATCGACCGCGCCCTGGCCGATCTCGCCGGCGATCTCGGACGCGGAAAGGAATGCCACCTCGACATTGTCGAGCCCGTCGATGCGGGCGCGGTATTTGCGGTCGTCCTCAGGCAGGGTGACGGCCAGGCCGGCCTTGGCCAGCACTTCGAGGGACTGCTCCTTGAGACGGCCTTTCGACGGGACTGCCAGCGTGATCATCGCGCGCTCTCCCGCAAGGCTTCGATACGGTCGAGCCAGACCGAGAAGCCGACACCCGGGATCGGTTTCTTCGCGCCAAGCAGCGTCAGCAACCGATCGTAGCGACCGCCGCCGACCAGCGGGCGATCGCCCCCCTGGACCGCTACCTCGAAGACGAGGCCGGTATAATAATCCAGCGGACGGCCGAAGGCGGCGTCGTAGCGGATTTGCGCCGAGGACAGGCCATGCGCCTCTATCGCCTTGGCGCGGGCGGCGAAATTCTCCAGCGCCGGTCCCAGCGACAGGCCGGCATCGGCGGCGAATTTTTCGAGCGCCGCGGTCGCGCCGCTGAGCGCGACGTCGATCTCGAGAAAGCCCTTCAGCGCCGAGAAGGCCTCGTCGGACAGCCGCACGCTGCGCAGTTGCGCTTTCTCGATCAGCCGCCGCGCTATGTCGGCCGGCGCGCGGCCGGACGATGCCGATAGCCCGGCCTCCTCCATGCCGGCAGAGATATGCGCGGCAAGGCCTTCCGCATCGCCGTCGAGCACCAGCAGGGCAACCGGACCTGAGAGCTGGCTGTTGCGCGGCGGGTTGGCGAGATCGGCAAGGGCGGCCTCCAGCATCGGCGCCGAGCCGAAGGCGCGCGCAAGGCGCATGCGCCAGCCACGCGGCAGGCCAAGGGCCGCCAGCACCGCCTCGAACAGGGTCTGGTCGCCGAGCGTGATGGCGAGCTTCTGTCCAGGCAAGACCAGCGAAAGCAGCGCATGCGCGTCGACCAGCGAACGGGCATCGGCGGCGGCCGTGTCGCGGTCGCCGAGATCCTCGATGCCGGCCTGGAAGAATTCGTTGTCGCCCTCACGCCGCTGGCGGAACACTTCGCCGAGATAAGAATAGCGGCGCGGCGTGCCGGCCTGGCTGGCGATGTGGTCGAGGCAGACCGGAATGGTGAATTCGGGTCTGAGGCACAGCGTCTTGCCGGTCTCGCTCTCGGTCAGGAAGATGCGCCGGCGCAAGTCTTCGCCCGCCATGTCGAGGAATGGATCGGCCGGCTGCAGCACGGCAACTTCGACGGCGTGCGTGTCGCGGGTGGCGAAGAGTTTTGCAATGTCGGCGGCGATGGCGGGGCGGGAGGTCATAGAGCGCCGCCTCCCCTTCTCCCCTTGCGGGAGAAGGTGGCCGAGCGAAGCTCGGTCGGATGAGGGGTGTTGGAAGAAATGAGGCGTTGGTGTTCCCTGGAACACCCCTCATCCGTCTCGGCGCTACGCGCCGATCCACCTTCTCCCACAAGGGGAGAAGGCAAGGACGCAGCGCTCGTCACTTTGACCGCTCCTCGGCCTGCGCCGCCAGGATCTTCTTCACTTCGGCAACCAGCTCGCCTTCCGCCACCGTCACCTGGGCAGGCCTTGCGGCGCGCCATTCGGCGTTGTCGGTGATCTCGGCCGACAGGCGCGCGCCTTCGATGAGGTCCTTGATCTGCAGCTCACCCTTGGCGCGCTCGTCACCGCCCTGGATGATGGCGACCGGGCTGCCGCGGCGGTCGGCATACTTGAGCTGCGCTTTCATGCCGGCGCCGCCGAGATATAGTTCAGAGCGGATGCCGGCGGCGCGCAGGTCGGCGACCATCTTCTGGTAGCGGCCGAGGCTTTCGGTGTCCTTGTCCATGACGAGCACCACGACCGGCGCAATGACATCCGAGATGTCGAGCTTGCCGAGGTTCTTCAGCGCTGTCATCAGCCGGGAGACGCCGATGGAGAAGCCGGTCGCCGGCACCGGCTCGCCACGAAAGCGCGAGACCAGCCCGTCATAGCGCCCGCCGCCGCCGACCGAGCCGAAACGTACGATCTGGCCTTCGTCGTTGGGGATTTCCGCCAGAAGCTCGGCCTCGAAGACGGGACCGGTGTAGTATTCGAGGCCGCGGACGACGGAACGATCCATTGCGATGCGGCTTTCGCCATATCCTGCCGCCCTGACAAGAGCTTCAATCGTTGCAAGTTCGCCGACGCCTTCCTGATACACAGCGTTGGCACTGACGCTGGCATCCTGGCCGGCCTGTGCGCTCCTTGCCGTTGCGAGAAGAACCGCTTCGGCCTGTGCGTCATTCAACCCGGCGCCCTTGGCGAAATCGCCTTCGCCTTCCTTGCCGCCGTCCCATCGTCCTGGGCCAAGCAGAAGCTTCACGCCTTCCGGGCCCAGCTTGTCCAACTTGTCGATCGCCCTCAGCACCGTCAGCCGGCGGCCGGCATTTTGCTCACCGCCGAGGCCAATCGCCTCCAGCACGCCGTCCAGCACTTTGCGGTTGTTGACGCGGATGACATAGTCGCCGCGCTTGATGCCGAGCGCCTCCATGACGTCCGCCATCATCATCGCCATTTCGGCGTCGGCGGCGACACCGGGCGTGCCTATCGTATCGGCGTCGAACTGCATGAACTGGCGGAAGCGGCCCGGGCCGGGCTTTTCGTTGCGGAACACCCAGCCGGAGCGGTAGCTGCGATAGGGTTTCGGCAAGCGATCGTAGTTCTCGGCGACGAAGCGGGCCGTCGGCGCGGTCAGGTCGTAGCGCAGCGACAGCCACTGCTCGTCATCGTCCTGGAAGGAAAAGACGCCTTCGTTCGGCCGGTCCTGGTCGGGCAGGAATTTGCCCAGAGCATCGGTGTATTCGATCATCGGCTGGTCGACCGGCTCGAAGCCGTAGAGCTCATAGACCGAGCGGATGGTCGCCATCATCTTTTCGACGGCGCGGATGTCCTCGGCGCTGCGGTCGGCAAAACCGCGCGGCAGCCGCGCTTTCGTCTTTTCCGATTTGTCGGCCATGGATGATCTTCTCTGGTAGTGGGCGCGCGTTTCCTAAACGATGCGGCTTGGAGCGGCAAGGGTGGGGCCTCTCCTTCTCTCCGTGTGGGAGAAGGTGGATCGGCGCGCAGCGCCGAGACGGTTGAGGGGTGTTCCAGGGAACGGCAGCGTCCCACTCCGCTGGATCACCCCTCATCCGCCCGAGCTTCGCTCGGCCACCTTCTCCCACAAGGGGAGAAGGAAAAGAGCGCTCATTTCGGCCGCTTCAGCTTCTTCCTCTCGGCTTCCACCTCGGCGCGGCAGTAGCAGCCTTCGAGATGATCGTTGACCAGGCCCATCGCCTGCATGAAGGCATAAACGGTGGTGGGGCCGACAAAGCTCCAGCCGCGCTTCTTCAATTCCTTCGATATTCTGACCGACACGGCCGTCGTCGGATTGGCGCGCAGATGCGCCAGGTCGACGACTGACGGCCGCTCGTCCGCACCCGGCTCGAATTTCCAGAACCAGGCGGCCAGGGAGCCGAATTCGTCGACCATCTCACGGGCGCGCCTGGCGTTGTTGATGGTCGAGACGATCTTGCCGCGATGGCGGATGATGCCGGCATTGCCGAGCAGGCGCTCGACGTCCTCGTCGGTGAAGGCCGCCACCTTGTCGAAGTCGAAACCGGCAAAGGCATCGCGAAAATTCTCGCGCTTGCGCAGGATGGTCAGCCACGACAGGCCTGACTGGAAGCCTTCCAGGCAGATCTTCTCGAAAAGCCTGCGATCATCCGTTACCGGCCGGCCCCATTCATGATCGTGGTAGCGGAGATAATCCGGCAGGTTGCCGTGCCAAAAGCAGCGCGCCTTGCCGTCGGTGCCATCGAGAATGCCGGCATTTTCAGTTGCCATCGTGAGCAGATCCATTCGTTAATGCGCGTCAGCGCCAAGTTTACCGTGGCTTTACCAGATTCCTGAACCGGCCGGTAACCACACCAAAAGGTTTACTGACAGTTCCGCATTTTACGCATTCCGATTCATGTTTTGCTTGCCGCTCCGCGCCAAGGATCGCGAAACCGAGGGCCGCCCTTTCCGCCCCGGATGAGGTCGACGATCAAGGTGCGTTCCGATGAAGACAGCGTTTTGTTCCCTGCTAGGTGCTGCGGCCATTTTTGCCGCCGGCGCCAAGACCACGCTCGCCAATGACCGCTATGCCGACATGCCGCCGGTGATGGTGAGCCCTGACCTTTCGGCGCCCTGGGTGCTGCAGCTTGGCCATGCGCCGGGCATCGTGCGCCCGACCCGGCAAGCAACGCAGCAGCCACTGCGCCGGCTGTTCCAGGCGCAGCCCGACCAGCAGCGCACGGCGGCCGTGCAGCAGCCGGCCAAACGCATGGTGATGCGCCCGCAGATTGACCCGATCTATTTGCCGCAGGAAGTCGCTTATGACGGTCCGCAGAAGCCGGGCACCATCGTCATCGACACCCACCAGAATTTCCTCTTCCTGATCGAGAAGAACGGCAAGGCGCGTCGCTACGGCGTCGGCACCGGCAAGCCGGGCTTCGAATGGTCGGGCACGCACAAGATCACCAACAAGCGCGAGTGGCCGGATTGGCGCCCGCCGGCGCAGATGATCAAGCGCGAGGCGGCCAAGGGCCGTTATCTGCCGACCTATCTGGCCGGCGGCATCGAGAACCCGCTCGGCGCGCGCGCGCTTTATCTCGGCGCCACAGAATACCGCATCCACGGCACCAACCAGCCCTGGACGATCGGCGGCTCGGTGTCTTCCGGCTGCATCCGCATGCGCAACGAAGATGTCGTCGACCTCTACGAGCGCGTGAATGTCGGAACCACGGTCGAGGTGATATAGTCGCGCAGCGAATCAGCCGGTCAGACGGCGTAGCATTTTTTAATCTCATGCTGTTGCCGCCAAGTCATAGTGCAATCCCGCGGGATGTGCTTAAACCGGTGAAGAGTTTACGGGGGACGGGCCGTGTGGGGATACGGTCGGTCACGAGAAGGCAGCGCAGGGAAACCGCGCTGCCTTTTTCGTTTTTGAGTTTTTTGTTTGATGCATGGCGCGGCAAGTCGTCCCGAAAGCAGGGCGTTTCGCTTCCGGGGCTGATTTCCCGGCGCGCCTCTGCTATTGCAGTGCACAAATCTCAGTTGTTAGGCAATTCCAGACGCAAAGCCGCCAGCGCGCTTTTCCGCGAATTGCTCCAGAAGGCAAAAGGTGCCAGCCATGACCCGGACCGACGACAGCCGCTACCTGAAAGGTGGCCCGGTCGCCCAGCGCATCATCGCTTCGGTGCGCGAAGACGCAGCGATTGCCACCGCGGAAGGCTTTCCGCCGAAACTGGTCTCGATCACCGTCGGCGATACCGATGCGGTCGATGTCTATGTGCGCAACCAGCGCGCCAAGGCCGCACTCGCCGGCATCGGCTTCGAGGAGCGGCGCTTTGGCGCCGACATCACCGCCGGTGAATTGGAAGCCGCGATCCATGGCCTCAACGCCGATCCGCGCGTCACCGGCATCATCATCCAGCGGCCGGTGCCGGCGCATATCCCGATCAAGACGCTGCAGGCGGCGGTGCATCCGCTGAAGGACGTCGAAGGCATGCACCCGGCCTCGATCGGCAACATCGTCTACAACCAGCTCGATCTGGCGCCCTGCACGGCGGCCGCCTCGGTCGAGCTGCTGAAGGAGACCGGCCTCGAGCTCAAGGGGCTCGAAGTGGTCGTCGTCGGCCATTCCGAGATCGTCGGCAAGCCGATCGCCTTCCTGTTGATGAGCGAGGGCGCGACGGTGACGGTGTGCCACCACATGACGCGCTCGCTGGCGGCGCATGCGCGGCGCGCCGACGCGCTGTTCGTCGCCGTCGGCAAGCCGCGGCTGATCAAGGCCGACATGGTGAAGCCGGGTGCCGCCGTCATCGACATCGGCATCAATTCGGAGATCGGCCCCGACGGCGAAAGCCGCATCGTCGGCGACGTCGACACCGACAGCGTCAAGGAAGTGGCGTCCTGGATCACGCCGGTGCCGGGCGGCGTTGGCCCGCTCACGGTGGCGATCCTGCTGCGCAACACGATGGTGGCGCTCAGCCGCCAGCGCGCGCTCTACCGCGCGACCTACGGCGTGGCGGATCAGATCGCGGCGGAATAAAGACCAGCACGGCAAGGCTATTGCTTCAACCAGTTTTTTGCTGAGGCGCCAACTGTCGAAGCCGGCGCCGCCCCTCATCGCCCTGCCGGGCACTTCTCCCCCGTATAGTGACTGGGAGAAGGGGCTGACCGCAACGACGGCGCCTGTCCTGCTACGTTGATGATTAGCGAAAGCGGCGATGAGAGCGTCCTCTCCCCGTCACTATACGGGGAGAGGACGCCGGCAGGCAGGTGAGGGGCAGCGCCAGCACTCGGAAGAGTGTTTGGCGAACTCGAAACCTGGAGCAACTACCTTGGTCACTACGCCTGAGCGTCACCCTGTCGCCATCAGCTTGGCGTCGGAAACGCCCTCCGGCTTCGGGCCGCCATAGGCCCAGTCGAGCAGCTTGATCGTATGCACCACCGGCAGCTTCGCGGCGGATGCGATCTGCGTGATGCAACCGATGTTGCCGGTCGCTACGATCTCGGCCCCGGTGGCCTCGATGTTCTTCACCTTGCGGTCGCGCAGCCTGGCTGAAATCTCCGGCTGCAGGATGTTGTAGGTGCCGGCGGAGCCGCAGCACAGATGACCCTCGCGCGGCTCGCGCACGACGAAGCCCGCCTTGGCCAGAAGCTCCTTCGGCTGGCGGGTAATTTTCTGGCCATACTGCATCGAGCAGGCCGAATGGTAGGCGACGATCGTGCCCGGCTTGCGCACCGGCTCGGGCAGGTCGAGGCTTGCCAGATATTCGGTGATGTCCTTGGCAAGAGCCGACACCCGCGCGGCCTTTTCGGCATAGGCGGGATCGAGGCGCAGCATGAAGCCATAGTCCTTGATCGTCGTGCCGCAGCCCGACGCGGTGATGACGATGGCGTCGAGCCCGCCCTTCTCGATGGCGCGCGTCCAGGCGTCGATATTCTCACTGGCCGAGGCAAGCGCCGCCTCTTCCCGCCCCATATGATGGACGAGCGCGCCGCAGCAGCCCTCGCCTTCCGGAACGACGACCTCGACACCCAGCCTTGTCAGCAGGGAGATGGTCGTTTCGTTGATCGCCGGATCAAGCACAGACTGCGCGCAGCCGGTGAGGATGGCGACACGGCCGCGTTTTTTGGTCCCCTGCCCGGCATGCGTGCCGGGCGAAGCCATCGGCGATGCCGGCGGGATCGACGAGGGCGCGAGCTTCAGCATGGCCGCGACCGGCTTCAACGCCGGCAGTTTCTCGAACAGGCCGATGCACGCCCGGCCAAGCCCGGCCAGTTTCAGCGCGGCGCGGAAACGGCTTGGGTAAGGCAGCACGAAAGCCAGCATGGCGCGCGTCAGGCGGTCGAGCAGCGGCCGCTTGTAGCTCTGCTCGATATGGGCGCGGGCATGATCGACTAGGTGCATGTAGTTCACGCCAGAGGGGCATGTCGTCATGCAGGCAAGGCAGGACAGGCAGCGATCGATATGGGTGACGATCTCCTTGTCCGCTGGCCGGCCGTTCTCCAGCATGTCCTTGATGAGGTAGATGCGGCCGCGCGGTGAATCCAACTCGTTGCCTAAAGTGACATAGGTCGGGCAGGTGGCGGTGCAGAAGCCGCAATGCACGCATTTGCGCAGGATCTTTTCCGATTCCGCGACATGCGGGTCGGCGAGCTGGGCAAGGGAGAAATTGGTCTGCACGCAAAATCCTTACTGTCCCAGAAACCAGCTTTGCGGGTTCTTGACCGGCTCGCCGCGCTGCAGCGCCTGCAGCCCGAGAATGCAGCGGACGATGAACCAGACGGCCACCGCAAACATCAGCAGGAAACCGATCACGAGCATCATCAGGACCACGCATATCAGCGCGTAGAGAAGGCCGATCCAGAACGTCCTGACCAGGAATGTATAGTGGCTTTCGACGAAGCCGCCCGCCTTGCCGCGATTGATGTAGGCAAGCACGATGCCGACAATGCCGGTGACGCCGATGACGAGACTGGCAAGGTAGAGAATGTAGATGACCAAGGCGTTGGTCTGGCCCGGCTCCAGCCAGCGATCGGTCTGGCGCGGTCCTGGATCGGTGTTGCTCATGATATTGCTCCCTCCGTTGATCGGGGGAGAGTAGCAGAGCCGGCACCCGGAGCCATGCGGCCAGGGTTGAGAATGTGCTTGGGGTCGAACTCGGCCTTGAGCCGCGCCGACAGCGCCGCCAGATGCGGCGGCTGCGGTTCGAACACCGGCAGCGCCGCGCGATGCGAGGGCGAGGCGCGCACCAGCGTCGCGTGGCCGCCGCCATGCTTTCGTATCAATCCGCGCAGCAGCGCGGCCTCGGGGTCGTCCTCGCGCATCGAGAGCCATACCAGCCCACCCTGCCAGTCATAGAAGGCGTCGACCGCCGCCTGCATGCGCAGCGCCATCACCATGTGATGCGCCTGCGACGGCGCCATCGAGACGCGCCAGACCGGCCGCACGCCGCCATCGGCGAAGGGGATGCAATCGCGAATGCCGCGCCATATGGCCTTCGAAGCCTCGCCCGCGATCTCTTCCAGCGGACCGGCCTTGCCGAGCAGTTGCTTGAGCGCCTCGACGCGATAGGCGACCGATGGACCAAAGCCCTCGACGCGCAGCAGCGTCGCGGCATCGCTGCCCAGGCGGCCGGCCGCGACGCGCGCGGCGATCCGCTCCGGCAGATGCGCGGCGCTTGAGATTTCGGCGCTGGAACCCAGCGCCAGCGCCATGGCGGCGACAGCGGTATCGTCGAGCAGGCCGCGAATGGCCAAGGTCACCTCGGTTTCGGCCGCGGGGAGGACCTTGAAGGTGATATCGGTCAGAACGGCCAGCGTGCCCCAGCTGTTGGCCATCAGTTTGGAGAGGTCGTAGCCGGTGACGTTCTTGACCACGCGGCCGCCGGACTTGAAGGCCTCGCCACGGCCGGAGACGGCGGCGACGCCAAGGATATGGTCGCGCGCCGCACCTGCCTTCAGCCGGCGCGGACCGGACAGGTTCGAGGCCAGCACACCGCCGATGGTGCCCTTGCCCGGTTCGCCGCCCAAGAGCGGGCCGTAATCCATCGGCTCGAAGGCGAATTGCTGGCCGTTTTGGGCAAGCAGCTTCTCGATTTCGACGAGCGGCGTGCCCGCTCTTGCCGACAGCACCAGCTCGGCCGGCTCGTAGAGGGTGACGCCGGCGAGCTTGGATAGGTCGAGCGTGTGCTCGGTCTGTAGCGGACGGCCTATGCCGCGCTTGGAGCCATGGCCGAGGATTTCCAGCGGTGTTTCCTCCGCCGCCGCCCATTGGACGATGGAGAGGACTTCGGTGGCGGTTGAGGGGGTGAAGGTGGTCATAAGTGCGCGCCCTTCCTCGCCCCCGCAAAGCGGGGGAGAGGTGGCTCGGGCGAAGCCCGAGACGGGCCGAGTTCCTTCGCGCCCCCCTCTGTCCTGCCGGACATCTCCCCCACAAGGGGGGAGATTAGCAGCATCAGCGCCCCGCCTTCCTGCCAACGTTGAAGATTGGCGAAAGCCTGCGCGATATCCAATCTCCCCCCTTGCGGGGGAGATGTCCGGCAGGACAGAGGGGGGTGTTCAAGCGCCAACGTAGCCACTCAAAACCTCGGAATATCCGGAAACGCCACCTGCCCCCTGTGCACATGCATGCGCCCCAGCTCGGCGCAGCGGCGCAACTGCGGGAACACCTTGCCGGGGTTGAGCAAATGGTTCGGGTCGAAAGCGCATTTGACGCGCATCTGCTGGTCGAGGTCGATCTGGTTGAACATCTCCGGCATCAGGTCGCGCTTTTCGACGCCGACGCCATGCTCGCCGGTCAGAACCCCGCCGACCTGGACACACAGGCGCAAAATGTCGGCGCCGAAACTTTCGGCCTTGTCGAGCTCGCCCGGCACGTTCGCGTCGTAGAGGATCAGCGGGTGCAGATTGCCGTCGCCGGCATGGAAGACGTTGGCGACGCCGAGGCCATACTTCTCCGAGAGGTCACGCATGCCGGCGAGCACGCGCGGCAGTTCCTTGCGCGGGATGGTGCCGTCCATGCAATAATAGTCGGGCGAGATGCGGCCGACCGCCGGGAAGGCCGCCTTGCGTCCGGCCCAGAAGCTCAGCCGCTCCTGCTCCGACTGCGAGATGCGGCAGGTGGTCGAGCCGTTCTTGTAGGCGATCGCCTCGACGAGGCCGATCAAATGGTCGACCTCGACGCCCGGTCCGTCGAGCTCGACGATCAGCAGCGCCTCAACGTCGAGCGGATAGCCGGCATGGACGAAATCTTCCGCGGCGTGGATCGCCGGGCGGTCCATCATCTCCATGCCGCCCGGGATGATGCCGGCGCCGATGATGTCGGCGACGCATTGGCCGCCCTCTTCGCTCGTCGGGAACCCGATCAAGAGCGCACGCGCCGTCTCCGGTTTCTTCAGGATGCGCACCGTGACCTCGGTGACGACGCCGAGCAGGCCTTCGGACCCGATCATGACGCCGAGCAGGTCGTAGCCCTCCTGGTCGAGATGGCCGCCGCCGAGGCGCACCACCTCGCCATTCATCAGCACCATCTCGATGCCCAGCACATTGTTGGCGGTAAGCCCGTATTTCAGGCAGTGCACGCCGCCGGAATTCTCCGCGACATTGCCGCCGATCGAGCAGGCGATCTGGGAGGATGGATCGGGGGCGTAATAAAAGCCCTCCTGCTCGACGGCGGTGGTGATGCCGAGATTGGTGACGCCCGGCTGGGCGACGACGATGCGGTTCGGGTAGTCGATCGCGAGGATGCGGTTGAAGCGGCTCATCACCAGAAGCACCGCATCTTCCAGCGGCAGCGCGCCCCCGGACAACGAAGTGCCGGAGCCGCGCGGCACGACGCGGATGTTGCGCTCGTTGCAGTACTTCAAGACCCGCGAGACCTGCGCCACCGTTTCCGGCAGCACCACGACCAGCGGCAGCTGCCGATAAGCGGTGAGGCCGTCGCTCTCGAAGGCGCGCATTTCAGTGGCCGTGTCGACGACCCCCTCGCCCGGCACGATGATGCGCATGTCGGCGACGATCTCGGCGCGGCGGCGCAGCGTTTCGGCGACTGGCTTGGGCATGGCTAGGCCGGACATCGGGGCGGACCTCATCTCGCTTGACTGGTCAAAATCTTTTACCAGCTTGACGCATCTGTTGCAAACGCTGCTTTGGTCGCATCCAGCGACGAACGCAACCGCGAGTTTCCGCAGCGGCAATCTGCCGCTGGCGTTCTCCCCCGCAAGGGCCCTTGAGGGGGAGATGGCAGCGAGGCGGCCAGAGGGGGTCGTCTCACGTACATCGCCGACGTCTTCTGTCGTCGAGGAAGGCGTTGGCGCTCCACGCGACGCGACCCCCTCTGTCGCCTCCGGCGACATCCACCCCTTCAAGGGGGGAGATTATTCGCCCGGATGCTTCGCCGGCTCGGAATGCATCTTCCGCACGCGCCGGACGCCCCACCAGACGAGCAGGATGGCGACAGGCACAGACGCCGCGGTGACGACTTCGGGCGCGAAAGCATGACCGAAGACCGAAGCGCCCTTGGCGACATAGCCGATGAGGCCGACGACATAATAGGACACGGCGGCCACCGACAGGCCTTCGACGGTCTGCTGCAGGCGCAGTTGCAGCCGGGCGCGGTTGTTCATCGAAGCAAGCAGGTCGCGGTTCTGCTTCTCGACATCGACATCGACCCAGGTGCGCAGAAGCGTGGTGGCGCGGGTGAGTTTTCGCGACAGGTTGGCCTGGCGCTCCTCGACCGAGCGGCAGGTGCGCATGGCCGGCGCCATGCGCCGCAGCAGGAAGCCCGCCCAGGTATCAAAACCCTGCACCGGCTCTTCATCCAGCGCCTCGAGCCTTTCGGTGACGATGCCGTCATAGGCGCGGCTGGCGCCGAAACGGTAGAGGCTTGACGCGGCGTCGGCCTCCAGCTCGGCGGCGAGTTCGGTGAGATCGGCGAGCAAGGTCTGGCTGTCGCGGGTTTCGACCGCCTTCATTTCCAGCGTGGTCTGCGCCAGGCGATCCTCGATGCGACGGGCGCGGCCGGACAGCGTCAACGCCAGCGGCAGCCCGAGCATCGCGAGCGTCCGATAGGTTTCAATGTCGATCAGCCGCTGCGACAGGGCGCCGGTGCTGGCCGGCGTCAGGCCGCGATCGAGCACCAGCATGCGGGTCAGGCCGTCGCCGTCCTGCCGGAAATCGGTGATGATGGCGGCGGCGCCGCGCCCGACCAGCGAATGGCACAGGCTGGTCGGGTCGAAGCCGGCGATCAGCTTTTCGCTCGCCTGCGTCCATTTGCGGATTTCGAGCCGGATGCCGGAAATCACCGTGCCTGGTGGCGAGAAGCCATTGCCGAAGGGCGAATCCTCCTGCCCCCGGCTGTTCTCCGCCAGCGGCCCTTCCCAGAGATAGGTCGAGAATTCCGTATGTCGTTCCCAGCGCAGCGTGCCCTTGCCCCATTTCATGGCATGATGGCGCGCGGAACGGTCGGGCGCGGCGATGCCCAGCCGCCGCGACAATTCCGAGAGCACGGCATGGTCGACGCTGGAGCCGCCCTCGGTCATGAAGGAAAGCTGGACGAGCACGCGCGGCTTGTCGACCAGCGGATGCGGACGGGCGTGGACCTCGCCCAATGCGCCTGGCCGCCCCTCATACGCCGGAAAGCCCATCACGCTGCCCTGGGCGCGCGGCTGGAATTCGAGATTGGACGCCTCGTCCGACACGGCTGGTCCCCCTGGTTTCGACCCTTCGTGCAACCCGGTGGTCTTGCGGCAATCGACAAGGCGCGTAAACAGCAAATTTTAGCAGGCGCCGATGAAACCGCGCGGCTCCGGAATTGAATGGATCCGACGAATTGGATAAATAATTTGACCAGTTGGCGCCAGACGCTTTAATCTGGACGACATCCGTTCCGTTCTCCAGGCACCTCTCTTGAGCGACATTTTCTCCAGGATCGAGCATTCGCGCACCGCCGACGAGGTGGTGCAGCAGATCGAGAGCCTGATCCTCGAAGGCGTGCTGCGCACCGGCGACCGGCTGCCGGGCGAGCGCGAGCTGGCGCGCCAGTTCGACGTGTCGCGGCCGATCCTGCGCGACGCGCTGAAGGCAATGGAGGGGCGCGGCCTGCTGACGACCAAGGCCGGTGGCGGCACGCATGTCGCCGACGTCATCGGCCAGCTCTTCACCAAGCCGGTAACGGACCTCATCTCCACGCACCGCAAGGCGGTGACCGACTATCTGGAGTACCGGCGCGAGATCGAGGCGGTGGCGGCCGAATACGCGGCGCGGCGGGCGACGCCGGAGGATCTCGCGCTGCTCGACCGCATCATGGCGCGCATGGACGAGGCGCACCGGACCGGCGACTTCGACGACGAGGCGGAAATCGACGTCGAATTTCACCACGCCGTCTGCGAATGCGCGCACAACATCATCCTTCTGCACACGCTGCGCTCCTGCTACCGGCTGCTGTCGGAAGGCGTGTTCCAGAACAGGCTTCTGGTGTTCGGCGTGCCCGGAGCGCGCGAGGCGCTGTTGCAGCAGCACCGCGCAATCCACGCCGCGATCAAGGAAGGCGATCCCATCTCGGCACGCAAGGCGGCGATGGACCACATCACTTATGTCGAGCGCTCGATGGCGGAAGCCGAGCGCAGCGGCGACTGGCAGCGTGTGTCCAGGTTGCGCCTCAAACAACGCTCGGACGCCGGCGATATCGAACCCACACCCAAACGCTCCTAGCCATCAGCGGGGAACCCATCATGAGCGAAATCCTTACCATCGCCGACCTCAAGGACCTGGCACGCCGCAAGGTGCCGAAGATGTTTTTCGACTATGCCGATTCCGGCGCCTGGACCGAGAGCACCTACCGGGCGAACGAAGAGGACTTCGCCAAGATAAAATTCCGCCAGCGCGTGCTGGTCGACATGAGCAACCGTTCGCTGGAATCGACCATGATCGGCCAGAAGGTGGCGATGCCGGTGGCGCTCGCACCGACCGGGCTTACCGGCATGCAGCATGCCGATGGCGAGATGCTGGCGGCACAGGCGGCTGAAGAGTTCGGGGTGCCGTTCACGCTCTCGACCATGAGCATCTGCTCGATCGAAGATGTCGCCTCGGTCACCAAGAAGCCGTTCTGGTTCCAGCTTTATGTGCTGCGCGACAAGGATTTCGTGCTCGACCTGATCGACCGGGCCAAGGCGGCGAAATGCTCCGCGCTGGTGCTTACACTCGACCTGCAGATCCTGGGACAGCGCCACAAGGATGTGCGCAACGGTCTCTCGGCGCCGCCCAAGATGACGCTTGCCAACATCGTCGACCTCGCCCTCAAGCCGCGCTGGTGCCTCGGCATAGCCTGCACCAAGCGCCGCACCTTCCGCAACATTGTCGGCCACGCCAAGGGTGTCGGCGACGTTTCTTCGCTGTCGTCCTGGACGACGGAGCAGTTCGATCCGCAGCTGTCGTGGAAGGATGTCGCCTGGATCAAGGAGCGTTGGGGCGGAAAGCTGATCCTGAAGGGCATTCTCGACAAGGAAGATGCGCTGATGGCAGCGCAGACCGGCGCCGACGCGATCATCGTTTCAAACCATGGCGGGCGGCAACTCGATGGCGCCGCCTCCTCGATCTCGGTGCTGGAAGAAATCGCCGAGGCGGTCGGCGACAGGATCGAAGTCCATATGGACGGCGGCATCCGCTCCGGCCAGGACGTGCTCAAGGCGCTCTGCCTCGGCGCCAAGGGCACCTATATCGGCAGGCCCTTCCTCTATGGCCTCGGCGCGATGGGCAAGGACGGCGTCACCAAGGCGCTCGAAATCATCCGCAAGGAAATGGACATCACGCTGGCATTGTGCGGCAAGCGTCTCGTCACCGACATGGGCAAGGAGCAGCTGCGTCGCTAGGCGCAGCTAGCGCCTGGTCGCCGACATGGCCGAGGATCAGCGCCTCGCTAGGCGCGGCTAGCGCCTGGTCGCCGACATGGGCAAGGATCAGCGCCATCGCTAGGCGCGGCTAGCGCCTTGTCGCCTCATGGGCAAGGATCAGCGCCATCGCTAGGGCGTTGTTCATCGATTGGTCCTAGCTTGCCCCGACGATCAACACGAAAAGACCGGCAACACGAAAAGACAGGTTCCTTGACCGAGACCGGCATCCACTATCTCGACGCGCGCGGGCCGGACGGCATGCGGCTCTATGCCATTGGCGACGTGCATGGGCGCCACGACCTGCTCGCCGCCATGCATCGGCATATCGAGAGCGAGCTGGAATATGCGCCCGCGTCCGACTGGCGCATCATCCATCTCGGCGACTATGTCGACCGCGGACCGGAGTCCAAAAGCGTCATCGATTTCCTGATCGAGGCCAAAAAGCGCGATCCGCGCAACATCATGCTCGCCGGCAACCACGATATCGGCATGCTCGAATTCCTTGCCGATGCCGAGCCGGACGGCTTGTTCATGAATTATGGCGGCGTCCAGACGGCGCAGTCCTACGGCGTGGATCTTACGCGGGACATGCATTGGTTCGGCAAGGCGGAGGCCATCGCGCGGGGACATATGGCCCTGGTGAAGGCGGTGCCGCCAAGCCATGTCGACTTCCTGCGCTCACTGACGTTCTCGGTGACCTTCGGCGACTTCTTCTTCTGCCATGCCGGGATAAGACCGGGCGTGCCGCTCGACCACCAGAACCAGCAAGACCTGATCTGGATCCGCGATGCCTTCCACGACCACTCAGGTCTTTTTTCCAAGGTGATCGTGCACGGGCACACGCCAGTCCCGGAAGCCGAGGTCATGGCCAACCGCGTCAATGTCGACACGCTTGCCTGGAAATCTGGAACGCTGAGCGCGCTTGCCGTCACCGGCGGCGACAAACGCATCCTGACCGTCCAGGGGAAAGCGCTTTAGAAGGCGCGATCCTGGCGCAGCCGCGCTTCCGATTTTATTGAGACTCAATCGAGCGAGGCTGTGACGCCGTAGCCGTCGACGGCCCGGTGGTTGGTCGCTGCATCGGCGGCATAGATACCCAGGCCGCAGAGCACGATGGCAGACAGCATGACAAAAGACAGGAGAGCTGCTTTCACGGACGTCATCTCTGGTTAAGCTTTCTGCATCTGGGCACGAGGCGGTTACCAATGCGTTGAAACGATAAAATGCGTCTCAATGTTTCGACGATTTCGCGCTTCTAAGCAGATTCCGTATCGCCGGTGTGTCGGCTGGATCACACAAAAGGTTCATGGCGGTTGCACCGACGATACAAGGCGCGCCCTCTTTCTCTTGCCCTGACGCAATTCCGGACGGAAAACCGCTTCGCACTTTTCCTGGAACGGCTCTCTAGGCGAGCGGCCGGACACAAACCAAGGATGAAAGGTGTTTTCCCCAGGCGGAAGCGCTGAGGCGTGCCAATTATGCCACGCCTCGGCCGATCAGGGGTTGATGGTCAGATCGTTGCCACCCAAGCGCGGGCTATCGCCAGGCCGGCTGCGTCCGCGTCGGGGCCGTTGCTGGCCAGTTCGTCGTCGAGCCGGTCGTTCCAGTCGGGATTGCGCTCGGCGATCGTTGCCGCGAACGAAGCGCTCCAGTCGCGCACCATCGGCGTATCCGCCTCGAAGTGGAACTGGAAGCCATAGACGGCGCGGCCGAGGCGGAAGGCCTGGTTTTCGGCGACCGCGCTGCCGGCCAGCCGCACGGCGTTCTCCGGCAGGCCGAACGTGTCGTCATGCCATTCGAAGATCGGGAATTTTTCGGGCAGCGCCGCCAGCACCGGGTCCGACTTCGCGTCCGGCGTCAGCGACACCTTGTGCCAGCCGAACTCGGTGGCGCCGCCGATCTGGTTCCTGCCGCCGAAGGCGCGCGCCAGAAGCTGGCTGCCCAGACAGATGCCCAGCACCGAGCGGTCCTTGCCGGCGAAATCGCGCGTCAGGTCGAGCAATGCGGGGAAGTAGGGGCAGATGTCGTCGTCGAGCGCGTTCTGGGCGCCGCCAAGCACCACCATGGCATCGTGCTCGGCGCTGTCGTCGGGCAATGTCTCGCCGCGATAGGGCTTGCGCAGGTCGATATCGGCGCCGGCTTCCACAAGTGCTGCGCCGATCTGGCCAAGGCCCTCATTGTCGAAATTCTGGACCACCAGCACCCGCATCGAAACCCTGCTGACATGAAAACGCTGGGGTGAGCGATACCATGCGGTCCGTATTTCAGCCAAGATGCGGATCGAGAGAGAAAACTATGCCACTGCAGAACCGGGTCGATCCCTTCGGCGCCATCCATGCCGTGCCGGAACGCGGCCTGTTCACCGGCAATCGCGGCATCATCCATGACCCTGAAACCAAGACGCTTTTGAAGAAGCGCTGGGCCTTGCCGGCCTGGATCATCTGCGTCTGCCAATTCCGCAATGTGCGGCGCGAGCCGATGGGCCGCAATCGTCCCGGTGGCAAAGCCGGCTGGACCGAGCTGTTCTTCCTCGACGAGGTGACGGCTTTGGCCGCCGGCCACCGGCCCTGCTTCTTCTGCCGGCGCGAACGGGCAACCGACTTCGTCAGTCGTTTCGGCGAAGCGTTCGGCATTGCCGAGCCGCGCGCGCCGATGGTCGACAAGCGGTTGCACAAAGAGCGGCTGGCCTCGGGCGGACAAGGGGCAAGGCTCGATCCGGCGGCGCTCGCCAGCCTGCCAGGCGGCACAATGATCGCCGTGGGCAACAAATCCTACGCGCTACTTGACGGTTCAGCGCTGCCTTGGAGCTTCGGCGGCTATCAACCGGCGATCCGGCTGGACATGCCGGAACTGGCCAATCCGGTCATGGTCACGCCACCGACAACCGTAGCCGTGCTCCGCGCCGGATATCGCCCTGTCTGGGCGGGCTGAGCGCGGTTATTTCAAATCCGATTGCGACATGATCGGCACCGCCGGCAGATCATAATAGTCGCCGGCCGATTCCGGATAGAGCTGGTGTTCCATCTTAAGACCGGTCTTGCCGTCGATGGTCCCGGCCCAGACAGATATGAAAGGACTGCCGAATCGGCGCCAGAACAGGTTGCCGCCGCATACGGAACAGAAGCCTCGCTCGGCATGTTCGGACGATTTGAACCAACGCAATGTATCGCCCGTAATTGCCGCCTGCGCCTGTTCGACCTGAGTGGCTGCCGCGAAATGACCGCTGGCCTTCCTGCAATGGCTGCAGTGACAGGCAACGATCGGACGCAATTCGCCACGCAACTCGTACTGAATGGCGCCGCATAGGCAACTGCCGCGTGTAATCTTGCTCATTGATCCCTC
The DNA here is from genome assembly GCF_053714275.1 of Mesorhizobium sp. Arg314. Taxonomy (NCBI): domain Bacteria; kingdom Pseudomonadati; phylum Pseudomonadota; class Alphaproteobacteria; order Hyphomicrobiales; family Phyllobacteriaceae; genus Mesorhizobium; species Mesorhizobium sp. Arg314. The sequence continues at coordinate 50,381 of NZ_JBSKBP010000012.1, forward strand.
GGATCCCTCGCAATTTTCCGGCTCTCAGCTTGTATGATCGTGCGGCAAGCCGGCATTGGGGTTCCGACCTTTGCGTGTCGTCTTTTCCGTACGACTTGACGCCAGGGGGAGCCTCGCCCATTGGTCGGCCATGCGCGCCAACTACAAAATGCAGCGGCTGTTCGTGCCGGACGATCTTGGACCCGGCCTCGAATTCGATGCCGGCCGGCAGCAAAGCCATTATCTCGCCCATGTGCTGCGGCTGGGCGAAGGCGCCGCGGTCCTGCTTTTCAACGGACGCGACGGCGAATGGTCGGCTTCGATCGCCGCCAGGTCCAAGAAGGCGGTCCGGCTGCGGGTGCTGGAATTGCAGCGGCCGCAGCCGCCGCTGCCCGATCTCGTCTACTGCTTCGCACCACTCAAGCAAGGCCGGCTCGATTACCTTGTGCAAAAGGCAGTCGAGATGGGCGCCGGCATTATGCAACCGGTCGTCACCCAACACACGCAGGTGGCAAAGCCCGGTATCGACCGGTTGCGCGCCAATGTCGTCGAAGCGGCTGAGCAATGCGGCATCCTGGCGGTGCCTGATGTGCGCGAGGCGGAAAAGCTGGAGCGGCTGCTCGCCAACTGGGACAAGGAGCGGCGGCTGATCTTCTGCGACGAGGATGCCTCGACCAACAATCCGCTGCCGGCCTTGCAGGCGGTCAAGGAAAAGAAGCTGGCGCTGCTGGTCGGCCCGGAAGGCGGCTTTTCCGACGACGAGCGCAGGATGCTGAGGGCCCTGCCTTACGTCACCGCCATCCCGCTCGGGCCTCGCATCCTGCGCGCCGACACGGCGGCAGTGGCGGCGCTGGCCGCGATCCAGGCGACGATCGGCGACTGGTGATCAAATCCTGTTGAGGCCTGGCTCAGGATTTTTTGCTTGATCGGCTCCTGACATTTCGTCCATCTAGCGCCGGCGGCCGTCCGGCCCCTGCAGCTCCGAGCATGCTTTTCGAGGCACGAAGGGCGCTGTAACATTTACGTATCTGTGCAGGACGCCTTGAGGAAATCGATGCCGATTTCCGGGGCAATGCGCTCGGAGGGGCTTCATGGCGCGCGACACAACCGATTTCCGGCCGATCGAAGGCGTCGACGAACTCGTCGGCTACCTGGCTGAAGGCAATAAGCCACGCGACAAATGGCGCATCGGCACCGAGCACGAGAAGTTCCCCTTCTATGTCGACGGCAACGCGCCGGTGCCCTATGGCGGCGAGCGCGGCATCCGCGCCATCCTCGAAGGCATGCAGGAAAAGCTCGGCTGGGATCCGATCATGGATGCCGGCCGCATCATCGGCCTCGTCGAGCCGACGGGCCAGGGCGCGATCTCGCTGGAGCCCGGCGGCCAGTTTGAGCTTTCCGGCGCGCCGCTGGAGTCGATCCATCAGACCTGCCGCGAGGGCAACGCGCATCTGGCGCAGGTGCGCGAGATCGCCGAGCCGCTCGGCATCCGCTTCCTCGGCCTTGGCGGCAGCCCGAAATGGTCGCTGGCCGACACACCGAAAATGCCGAAGTCGCGCTACGAGATCATGACGCGCTACATGCCGAAGGTCGGCACCAAGGGCCTCGACATGATGTACCGCACCTGCACGATCCAGGTGAACCTCGACTTCGAGAGCGAGACCGACATGCGCCGCAAGATGCAGGTGTCGCTGAAGCTGCAGCCGCTGTCGACGGCGCTGTTTGCCAACTCGCCCTTCACCGAGAGCCGGCCGAACGGGCTGCAGAGCTGGCGCGGCGACATCTGGCGCGATACCGACAACCAGCGCTCCGGCATGCTCGAATTCTGCTTCTCACCGAATTTCGGTTTCGCCGACTATGTCGAATGGGCGCTCGACGTGCCGATGTATTTCGTCATCCGCGACGGCCACTATCACGACATGACGCACATCACCTTCCGCCAGTTCATGGCGGGTGCTGCTCGCAGTGAAGTACCTGATGGCCTGCCGACGATGGGCGACTGGGCAAATCATCTTTCGACCTTGTTCCCCGACGTGCGGTTGAAGCGCTTCCTTGAGATGCGCGGTGCCGACGGCGGGCCGTGGCGGCGCATCTGCGCCCTGCCGGCCTTCTGGGTCGGGTTGCTTTATGACGAGCAGGCGCTGGACGCCGCCGAGGCGCTGACCGCGAGTTGGACCTACGAAGAGGCGCTGGCGATGCGCGACGCCGTGCCGGAGCAAGGCATCGCGGCGCCGTTCCGCAACGCCACCTTGCGCGACGTCGCCCGCGACGTGCTCGCCATCTCGCGCACGGGGCTGAAGAACCGCTGCAAGAAGAACCGCGACGGTTATGACGAGACGTCGTTCCTCAACACGCTTGACGAGGTCGTGGCGCGCGGCACCACCAGCGCCGAGGAGATGCTGTCGGCCTATCACACGCGCTGGGGCGGCTCGATCGAGCCGGTGTTCATGGAATATGCCTATTAACCTGGCGGCATCCGCCTGGCGGTTGGTCCGCAAAAGCCGCTTCAATCCATGATGGAAAGTAGCTTTTGCTTTGGCGCATGATCCTCTCCGAAAATCGATTCCGATTTTCGGGGTCATGCGCTAGGCTCCCCTCCACGAGGACATCGCCGGAGGAGACCCCTATGCCTTCCCTGTTCGACATTTTCACCCAGGCCCAGAACGGCGCCGGCATGCAGGCGCTGGCCCAGCAATACGGGCTTTCGATGCAGCAGACGCAGGCCGCGGTCCAGGCGCTGCTACCCGCCTTCTCGCAAGGGCTGCAGCGCAATACCGCCGATCCTTACGGGATGGGCGCCTTCATGACGGCGATGGCGAGCGGCCAGCACGCCAAGTATTTCGAGGACGCCACGAGGGCCTTTTCGCCGCAAGGCATCGATGAGGGCAACGGCATTCTCGGCCATCTGTTCGGCTCGAAGGACCTCTCGCGCGCCGTGGCAAGCCAGGCCGCTCAGGCGACCGGACTGAGCCAGCAGGTGCTGCAACAGATGCTGCCGGCCATGGCCTCGATGATGATGGGCGGGCTGTTCAAGCAGACCAATAATCAACTGACTGGGGGGCAGATGCAGGCCGCCGGCGGTTTCGGTGGCGGCGGCAATCCGCTCGGCGAAATCATCGAGCAGATGATGCGGCAGGGCGGCCTCACGCCGACGCCGCAGACGCGCCAGGCGCCGCAGCCGGCGCCCAATCCCTATGGCGAGAACCCGCTCGGCAAGATGCTGCAGGACATGTTCGGCGGCGGCGCGCCGCAGCCGCAAAGCCAGCCCCAGCAAGCGCCCAATCCTTACGGCGAAAATCCGCTCGGCAAGGTGCTGCAGGATATGTTCGGCGGCGGCGCGCCGCAGCAGACGCAGCCGCAACCGACGCAAAGCCCCTATGGCGACAACCCGCTCGGCAAGATCTTCGAGGAGATGCTGCGCCAGGGCGGCGGCGGTTTCGGCCTGCCCGGCGGACAGCCGGCGCCGCAGCCGCAACAGCGCCAACCGCAGCAGAGCGCGCCGCAACAGCCGCAGCCCAACCCGAGCGGCCGGCCGCGAAACCCGTTCGACGACATTTTCGGCAAGATGTTCGAGACCGGCGCGCAGCAGCGCGATGAATATGAAAAGAACGTCGGGACGATCTTCGACCAGTTCAAGCGCGACATGGACCGGCGGTAAGCATCGAACGCCGCCGGAGCGACCTTCCGTGAGCAAGAGACTCGAACAAATGCGTCGCAACCCTCGCGGCGACTGGTCGATAAGAGATGTTAAGGCGGTTTGTGACGAGGCCGGAATTCAATGCGTGCCGCCAAGATCGGGCGGATCGCATTACAAGATCTACCATTCAGCGATGGCTGACATTTTGACGGTGCCTTTCAAACGCCCAATCAAACCCGTATATATTCGAAAACTCGTGGCATTTATCGACGAGGCAAATAAGCATGACGGACAAGCTTGAATATCCTGTCGTCATCGCACCACTCTCGATTGAGGACGGTGGCGGGTTCTCCGCTTATGTTCCTGACCTTCCCGGTTGCATGAGTGATGGAGAAACCCCTGAGGAGGCCATTGCGAACGTTCAAGATGCCATCGCAGCTTGGATAGAGGCGGCACATGAGCTTGGCCGATCGGTGCCAAGACCGTCGAGAAAATTGGCTTTCGCCTGATCCGCTGAAGCGGCCTAAAGAAAGGCGCAGCCTACAAAAAAATGCCCGGTCCTGAAGCAGAACCGGGCAATGTGCAGGCAGGCCGGCGGGGAACCGGCAGGGAGTGTGGGAGCCTGCATGAAGCTTGGTCGCGCCGAGCCTGGCAAAGGTTCACGGCGACCGAAAAGCTGAAGTCCTCAGCCAACCTTGCGGGCGAGATCCTCGATCGTGTCGGCGCGCTCGCTGGCAATGACGCGAAGCTTCGCCGTCGGATCGCGGCCGAAGGGCACGTCGATGGCGACATGGAGATCGGCCCGGGTCAGGCCGATATCGGCCAGTTCGGCATCCGACATCTCGCCAAGGCGATAGAAGGCGCGCCGGTTTTTCCAGGCGCGGTAGCTGTTGGCGAGAGCATTGACCACAAGCGTCGCAACGGCCGGACGCGTGGTGATGCGCGAGGTCTGGGAGGCGAATTCGATCGTGGTCATGTCAGTTTCTCCTTCGGGAGTCGAGCGGACGAAACCATGCAACCGGCGCCTTGGGAGAAGCGCCGTTCCGGTTTCCATTCATTGACGTGATGCATGCCGTTGTCCCCAAAACCGGGGACCACTTTTGGGCGACATGCACTGCTTTCATGTGGACGGTGGCAATTTGCCATCGCGCGATTGATTAATCCAACGAATGTTTTTAATCTGTAGCATCAACATCAATGATAGGTTGGACCGATGAAAGCGCCGCTCGACCTCGATCAGTTGCAGACCTTCATCTCGATTGCCGACACCGGCAGCTTCACCCGCGCGGCCGAAGAGGTGCACCGCACGCAGTCGGCGGTGTCGATGCAGATGCGGCGGCTGGAAGAGCGGATCGGCAAGCCGCTGTTCGAGAAGGACGGCCGCACCAACAAGCTGACCGAGGAAGGCGACCGACTGCTTTCCTATGCGCGGCGGCTGATCTACCTCAACCGCGAGACCTTGGCCGCCTTCGACGACCAGCGGCTCGAAGGCACGATCCGCATCGGCACGCCGGACGACTATGCCGACCGCTTCCTGCCCGAGATCATGGCGCGCTTCTCGCGCTCCAACCCGCGCGTCGAGCTGACCGTCGTGTGCGAACCGACGCCGGGGCTGGTCGAGCACATCAAGCGCGGCAATCTCGACCTGGCGCTGGTGACGCACAACGACACGCGCGGCCAGTCGGAAGTCGTGCGGCGCGAGCCGCTGCTGTGGGTGACCTCCGCCAACCACGCCACGCATGAGCAGGAAATCCTGCCGATGGCTTTCGGCCGGCCGAACTGCATCTGGCGCCGCGCCGCGGTCGACGTGCTCGACCGGCAAAAGCGCGACTACCGCATCCTGTTTTCGAGCTTTTCGGCTACCGTCATCACCGCGGCCGTGCTTTCGGGCCTGGCTGTCTCGGTGCTGCCGGAATGCGCGCTTCGGCCCGGCATGCGCGTGCTTGGCGAAGCCGACGGCTTCGGCCAGTTGCCGGACTGCCGCATTGGCATCATGCGCGGCCAGACCTCGCAGCCGGAGATCGTCGACGCGCTCGCCCGTCACATCGCGGAGAGCCTCGACAATATCTCGGTGCCGATCAGCGAAGAGGCGGGAAGCTTCGACTTTGCCGCACTCGCCTTCGCCAAGATGAAGCGGGTCAAGGCAAACCAGATCATGCCTGGATGGTAGGCCGGGGCAATTCCAGGAAAAGTGTCGAGCGGTTAGGCTCGGCGACTTCGCCGTAGCCTTCCGTTCGGAATTGCGTCAAAACAAAGAGATAGAGCGGTTCGCCGTTTCCGTGAAGCGGTGAAACGCTCTAGGCGCGAGCGGCGGAACGTTCCTGGTTGGCGGACGAAACACCCGGCAGTGCAAGCAATTGGCCGGGCTCCAGCGGCGGCGACAGCAGATAGCCCTGCAGCTGGTCGCATCCCATGCCGACCAGCAAGTTCTTCTGCTCGTTGGTCTCGACGCCTTCTGCGGTGACCTCGACCTTCAGCGCCAGCGCCAACTCGATCAGCGCCTTGACGACCGCGGCGGCACTTCTATCCTCGTCGAGCAGGCGCACGAAGGAGCGGTCGATCTTCAGCTTGTCGATCGACTGGCGGCGCAGATAGCTCAGCGACGAATAGCCGGTGCCGAAATCGTCGAGAACGATGCGGATGCCGGATTGACGCAAGGCCGCGATAACAGAAGCAATCGTGTCATTGTGCTCCAGCAGCACGCTCTCGGTGGTCTCCAGCTGCAGCCGGGCCGGATCCAGCCCGGTTTCGCTCAGGACCGATGCGACCTGCTCGGCAAAGCCGGCGTCGCGCAACTGCATGGGCGAGATGTTGACGGCGATCCAGGGCAGTTCGGTCGTGACCGCGAAGCGGCAGGCTTCGGTCAGCGCCCATTTGCCGAGCTCGCCGATCAGCCCGCGTTCTTCGGCGATGGCGATGAATTGCCCGGCGGGCAGCGCGCCATGCACCTCATGACCCCAGCGGATCAGCGCCTCAGCGCCGAGGATCCTGCGGCCGTCCACCGCGAAGACAGGCTGATAGGCGAGCTTTATGCCGCCGTCGCCATCCAGCGCCTTGCGGAGTTCCGCCTCGACCTTGCGCTTACGCAACAAAAGATCGTCCATGTCACCGGCGAACACCTGGTAACGGCCGCGGCCGTTCTTCTTCGCCTCGTAAAGGGCGATGTCGGACTTTCGCAGCAGGTCATCCGCGTCGGTGTCCGATCCGGACGACAGCGCGATGCCGATGCTGGCGCTGACGAAGACCTGGTCGTCGATCAGCCTGAACGGCTCACGCAGCTTCAAGAGCAGCCTTTCGGCGATATCTTCAGCGCTTCTGACGTCGGGAACGTCGAGCAGGATGATAGCGAACTCGTCGCCGCCGAGCCGCGCGACGGTATCGACTTCCCGGATGGTATGCTTGAGCCGCGCCGCCGTCTGGCGCACGAGCTCGTCGCCGGCCGGATGACCGAGCGTGTCGTTGATATGCTTGAAGCGATCGATGTCGAGGTAAAGCAGCGCCACCCGCGTTCCGTCCTGGCCGGCGAACAGCAGCGTGCGCCGCAAGCGATCCTCGAACAGCGCGCGGTTGGGTAGGCCGGTGAGCGTATCGTGGAAGGCGAGGTATTGCGCCTCATCCTGGCTGGTCTGCAGCGCGGCCGAGGCACGCCGAAGCCGCCGCAGCAGGAAGGCCAGGACGCCTCCCGCCAGAAGCAGCGCGATTGCCAGCGCCGGGGCGGTCTTGCGCACCAAGGTTAGACCAGGCCGTTCCTGGTCCCAGCCGATATAGCCAAGGATGACACCGTGAGAATTGAGCAGCGGAACGGCCGCCGCACCGACTGGTGCCGAGAACGGCAGCAGATGGGCGCCGTCGAGCAGGTATTTTTCGGCGATCTTGCCGATGACGACATCGTTGATGAACTCGACAGACACATGCAGATATTCGCTGCCGGGCTCCTGCTTGAGCCGATCCGTGCTCGGCACCAGCGGCATGACGCTGAGAATAGCCGGCCGGCCGCCGAGCGACACCAGATCCTCAGCCACCATTTTGGCCGGCTGGTCGGTGGCATCGAGCTTCGGCGGCTGATTGAGCATGCCGCGCAGTTTCTCGATGGTGGGGAATATCTCCGGCTTGTCGGCGTCATAGGCAGACGGATCAACCACCTTGCCTTCCTGCATCGCGTGGATTGGCCGGTCCGCGGCATCAAGTATGTAGACCCGGTTGTGGCCGTAGTAGGTATAGAACCAGACGCTGAGGTTCTCCTCGATCCAGGCCTGGTTGCCAGCTTTCACGTTGGTGACGGAGTCATCCCAGACGGTGACGCTTTCCTGCTCTCGCTGGACCGCCGCAACCTGGTTCTTCAGGCCATCGGCGATGAATATCTTTTGCCGTTCGAGCGAGGTATCGTCGACCTGGGCTGCGGCGTAGAAGCCGAAGCCGACGACCATGGCCAACGCGAAAGCGGCGAGCGTCAGCACGGTCAGCGTGACCTGGTGCGTCAACGGGCTGCTGTTGTGGCGTGCGCTCATCGCGTCCCTGGCCGGCTCTCCTGCCGCCTGTCAAAGCAAATCGGACTTAAGATCGCGTTATAATATTAGCGAGGTTTCTCCGTGCTTGACGCGAGCCGATAAGCGTTCCCCAATCGGGCGATGAGTGAAACAGCAACCGAATCACGCAGCAACGCCACCGAATACACGGTGAGCGAGATTTCCGGCGCGTTGAAGCGCACTGTCGAGGACGCCTTCGGCAATGTGCGGGTGCGCGGCGAGATTTCCGGCTATCGCGGTCCGCATTCGTCCGGCCATGCTTACTTCGCGTTGAAGGACGACCGCGCGCGGATCGATGCCGTGGTGTGGAAGACCACGATGGCGCGGCTGAAGTTCCGCCCCGAGGAAGGCATGGAGGTCATCGCCAGCGGCAAGCTGACGACCTACCCCGGCAAATCCAACTACCAGATCGTCATCGACAATCTGGAGCCCGCGGGCGCCGGCGCGCTGATGGCGCTGCTCGAAGAACGCAAGCGCCGGCTGCAGGCCGAAGGCCTGTTCGAAGCAAGCCGGAAGCGGTGGCTGCCATTCATGCCTCAAGTCATCGGCGTCGTCACCTCGCCGACCGGCTCGGTGATCCGCGACATCATCCATCGCATCAAGGACCGGTTTCCGCTCACTGTGCTGGTCTGGCCGGTCAGGGTCCAGGGCGAGACCACGGCCAGGGAGGTGACGGCAGCCGTCAACGGCTTCAATGCGCTGACCTCGGACGGCCCCATCCGCCAGCCCGATCTCCTGATCGTGGCGCGCGGCGGCGGCAGCCTCGAAGACCTCTGGGGCTTCAACGACGAAGGGCTGGCGCGGGCGGTGGCGACGTCCGGCATCCCCGTGATCTCCGCCGTCGGGCACGAGACCGACTGGACGCTCATTGATTTCGTCGCCGACATGCGCGCGCCGACGCCGACGGGTGCGGCCGAGATAGCCGTGCCGGTCAGGGCGGACCTGGAGGCCACCTTGGCGAGCCTTGGCGCGCGGCTTAACGCGTGTGTCTCGCGGCATCTGGAGCGCAAGCGCCAGGCGGTGCGTGCCGCGGCGCGCGCGCTGCCTTCGCCCGACCAGTTGCTGGCCTTGCCGCGCCGCCGTTTCGACGATGCGACAAGCCGCCTCGGCCGCGGGCTGACCGTGAATATCGAGCGCAAGCGGGCAACGCTGGAGCGGCAAAGGCTGACGCCGGCCACGCTGTCGAGGCGACTCAACGAAGCGCGCACGCTGACCGGCCGTGATATTGCCCGGGCGCGGGCCGCGTTCTTTGCCATCGTGCGCGAACGGCGCGCGCGCTTCAAACGCACGGCGGCAAGACTGTCGCCGGCGCCGATCGTCCGGCGCCAGAAGCGGCAGACCGACACGCTGATGGGACTGTCGCACAGGCAGGATCAGGCGATGGCGCGGCGCCTCGATCGGCTGCGCGCAGCGCTGACCCAGGCCGACCGGCTGTTATCCACGCTGTCGCATAAGGCAGTCCTGGCGCGTGGCTTCGCGCTGGTCAAGGACGCCGACGGCGCCGTCATCAAGCGGGTCGCGGAGCTGGCGCCGGGGGCGTCGCTGCAGCTGGAATTCGCCGATGGCACCGCCGAGGCCATCGCCACTAGCGGCGGCGCGCGGCCGAAGCTGGCCGCGAAGTCGCCCGCGAAAGCCAAGGAGCCAGGCAGTCAGGGTTCGTTGTTCTGAGGACCGCATGAGCAACCACGACCCGCACCTTCACACGCCTTCGCGCAAGCCGCGCCTGCGTGCCTTCGGCGTCGCCCTCGATGGCACGGCTGGCCGCTTCAACGCCATCACCGACGTACCGGGCGTGTCGGTGGGCTACACGACACTGATTTCAGGCCACGGTCCCCTGCAGGTCGGCAACGGTCCGGTGCGCACCGGCGTGACCGCGATCCTGCCAAGGCCGATCGCCGATCTCGCGACGCCGGTATTTGCCGGTGTGTTCAGCCAGAACGGCAATGGCGAGCTGACCGGCACGCACATCATCGAGGAGACCGGCGCCTTCAACCTGCCGATCACCATCACCAACACGCATTCCTGCGGCGTGACCCGCGACGGCACGCTGCGCTGGATGAACCAGGTGTTGCCCGCCGCGCTCGACGGCGCCTGGGGATTGCCGGTAGCGGCCGAGACCTATGACGGCTTCCTCAACGACATCAATGGCCATCATGTCGGCTTCGACCATGTCGCCGAAGCGCTTGACGGGGCAATGGGGGGCGCCATCGAGGAAGGCAGCGTCGGCGGGGGCACCGGCATGATCTCGTTCGGCTTCAAGGCCGGATCCGGTACAGCCTCGCGCATCATCGAATGGCAGGACAGGCGTTATACGCTCGGCGTGTTCGTGCAGGCGAATTTCGGCAAAAGGCACAATTTCACCATTCGCGGCCGCCGCGTCGGTCCCGAGCTGGTCGAACCGACGATTCGCGAGGCTACGACGCTCGCCGAAAAGGGTTCGATCATCGCAATCGTCGCCACCGACGCGCCTTTCCTGCCGCATCAGATGAAGCGGCTGGCGCGGCGCGTGCCGCTCGGCATCGCCATGACCGGCGGGTACGGCTACCACAGCTCCGGCGATATCTTTCTGGCGTTCTCGACCGCCAATCCGGAAGCGGCGCTTGGGGCCTCGGGCACTATCGGCCGCGCGGAATTCGTCCCGGACGTCGACATCGACCCGTTCTTCGACGCGATCGTGCAAGGTGTCGAGGAGGCGATCCTCAATGCATTGATCGCCAACGAGGATATGACGGGGCGCGACGGAAATTTCGTGCCGGCGCTGCCGAAGGCCTGGCTGAAGGAAAAATTCGGCTAAGAATGACCGCCAGCCTGTGGCGGGCGGGTATTTATTCCGCGGGCTTGTCCGGCTTGGCGTCGCCGGTGCCCTCTTCGGCGGCTTCCTCGAGGCGCGATGCGATCAGTTCCTGGATATCGCCGACCTCTTCCTGGATGTCCTCCAGGAGAATGCCTGCCTCGGCGGCCTTGGCGCAGCACTCCTTGGCAAGGGTCTCGGCCTGCTTGTCGACCTCGATCGGCAAATGCTGGCATTGGACTTTCTCGCCAATCCACCCGCGCAAGAACTCGATCGCATGTTCACTCATACTGCTTCTTCCCTAGCGGCTAAGCCGGTTGGTAGCCATGAACGTCCGCACCCCCGCAAAGGATGCATGCCCCATTCGAGCCGAGTCGGCCTCGACCGGCAAGACATCTTGCCTGTGGGACAAGACATCTTGCCCATGGTCCGCAGAGCCGAAGGAATGGAGGGGTTCAAGGTGCACGTTCAGATCGTTGAGGATGGTGGTACCGTTGGCTGGGATCGCTACGCCACATTAGTTATTGTTTTTGCTCTATTTTTTCTTCTTTTGGCAGCGAATTCGTATCACAATGGGTATCGCAAAACGCACCCAGCCATTGCCAAGGGCAGGCGGTATATAGAGACGTCCTCCTTGAATGTCGACTCCGGAGCCATTCTACTTTTGCAGGGAAGCCTATCGGGAGTTGCAGTTCGCATTGAAGTTCCGAAGGCCCGTAGAGGTAAGACTGGAAAACAATGCAGCCGAAGGAGCGTCAGCATAGCGCCGCCAATGGCGGGACGCGGGACCGACGGCCCCCGGCGAGGAGCACCATATGGGTCCGTTGCGACGAGAGGATCCTATCGAGAACGATACCGCATCCAATGTTCGTCCGCAGAGGCGGCGATAGGGTTGCGTAGTGCTATTTGAAGCTCCCGCAACTGCCTTCACTAGCATCTCTTTATCGTGTCCGGTGGCGATTGAGGTGGCGCTCCAGCACGCGCACCAAGGTGATCAGCAGGAGATTGGTCGCCAGGTAGAGAGCGCCCGCAATGGCGAATATCTCGAACACCGCGAAGGTGCTCGATATCCTGCCGATCGGCCTCATCGTCTTCAAGGACATGGAAATCCAAGAGAATTTCGCCGACAAGGCGAAGAAGCTCGGGATCAAATGCTTCGGCTTCCGCAGGGGCTGCGCTTGGGCGCTGCTCCTTGGTTCACGCGCATCCGCTGCTCTCGATGTCTTTTGGAATCTCGACGACAAACCGGGCGCCTGGCCCCGGATCGACCGAGACCTTTCCTTGGAACTGATCGACGATCGACCGAACGAGGCGCATTCCGAGGCCCTTGCCGCCCTCGAATATGAAGTCGCTCGGCAAGCCGACGCCATCGTCGCCCACACTGAGGCGCGCGATCGGTCCCTCGGCCTTCAGCTCGACCCTGATGCTTCCGCGACGACCGTCAGGATACGCATGCTTCAGTCCGTTCATCACCAGCTCGGCGACGAGCATACCCGTTTTCATGGCGCGCTTTGAACCGAGGACGACAGGGTCCGCGCGCACCTCAATCCCATCAATATTTCCCGGACGATGGACGGCGAGCGCTCCGCAAATCCCATCAAGGAACACCGCCATATCGACCCTGTCGCTGCCCGACGCGCGATAGAGCTGATCATGTGCGGCTGCCACGCTCGCGATCCGCCGGTGCGCCTCCTCGAGGGCGTTGCCGGCTTCGCTGTTGCCCAGCCGACGCGCCTGAAGCATGAGCAGGCTGGAAACCAGCTGCAGGGAGTTCTTCACCCGGTGATCGACCTCCTGCATCAGCATCTTGTTCTGGGCCAATAGCTGATCTTTGTCCGCCAGAAGCTTCTCGGCCTCTCGAAGCGCCTGCCGCTCTGCCTCGAGCGATCGTCTCAGCTCCAACTCGTTGATCACCCGGCGAGCGAGCGCTTTAAGCAAGGATTTTTGCTTTGCCGTTAAGTCACGTGGTTGGTGATCGAGGATGCAAAGGGTACCGACATGTCCGCCGTCAGGCGCCAAAAGGGACGCGGCGGCATAGAAGCGTATGGAACTGTCCGGATGCGTTTGTAGAAAATTCCTGAAGCGCGCGTCCGCGGCGACGTCGCGGACGACGACGATATCGTCAGGCGGCAAAACGCGCGTGCAAATCCCGGGCGGATCGTCAATACAATCCTCAGGCAGGCCGGCAACGGCTTGGATCCATTCATGCTCCTCGTCCACGAAATTGATTGCAGCGACGGGCGCATCGCAGACTGCCCTCGCCAGCTGAACAATTTCATCAAATTCCGGTGCCGGGGTGATCCGGGCTGCGTCGTAACGGTGCGAGACGACGAGCCGCGTATGCTCAAGATCTTCGGCAAATTGCATGGGCTCTCTCCTTATGAGCGAACCTTGCCGAAGGCAGGTGGTGGGCAGAGTGAGTGCGCCTATTCCTTGGGCGTTCGCCGCCTCTTCATACGGCCCTGCCAAACTATTCCGTAGACACGCAAGGACCAAGCCGTCCTAGTAATCTTGTATCATTCAGCGGCGCGGATGCCGCTTGGGCTCGGGCTTGCGGTTACCGGTAAATCCGCGCTCGCGGGCCCAGACAACCGCACCCGCCCTGTCATGCACGTCGGCCTTCATATAAATCCGGGCGACGTGGTTGCGAACAGTATTCTGCGTCACCCCTAGCTTTTTAACAATATCGATATTGCTCAGCCCTTGACACATCAGGCCGAGCACCTCCAGCTCCCGCGGCGTCAAGTCCGCCAGGCTCACCGTCGGCTTATCCGTTCGCCCCGGGCGGCGCAGATGCGCGAGCTTCTCTATCACCGTGCGGCTGAACCAAGATGCGTCCCGCATAACGGCCTCAATTGCGGCGATCAGTTCCTCTTCCGAACGTTTGCGCTCCGTAATGTCTTGAATGACGGTGAGCACACACTCCTCGCCATGGATGCTGACCGTTTCGGCGGAGACGAGGCAGTCAAGCAGCTCGTCATGCTTGGTTCGCAATGGCAGCTCCAAATTACGGAAGCTCCCCGATGCTTCGAACGCCTTCTCCAGGTGCCTGCGCGAGACGTTGTCCGCCCAAATCGCAAGCTCGCCCCCCGTCCGCCCAATCACCTCTTCCGGCTCGAAGCCGAGCACAGACTGGAAGGCATCGTTGACATCCAGGATGCGCAGTCCCTCGCGCGTCGACAGCATCGTGGGAATGGGCGTCAATCGGAAGGTTCGGGCGAAGCGCTCCTCGCTCTGCCGCAGAGCGTCTTCCATCTGCCTTCGAGGATCCATGTCCATGAAGGTGAAGAGCATGCATTTGTCCTCCCAAATCTCGATAGGCTGACCAGCTACGATGACGGCCTTGGATTTCCCATCGGAGAGCCGAAGTATGGATTCCATCTGAGGAATGGTTCGACCCTCACGCAGACTGGCAAGCGCTGCGTCCTTCCTCTCTGCGTTCTCCAGGACGTCAAACTCATAGGCCGACCGACCCACGATGTCGTCCTTTGAAAAGCCTGTCATTGCCAGAAAACCAGGGTTCACCTTGACGTAACGCAGGTCCGAAAGGCGGCAGATAATTGCTGGCGCGGGATTGGCCGAGAAGGTCCGTTCGAAGCGCTCGTCGGCGCTGGTCTGCTGTGTAAGATCTTCTATTACCAGGACATGAGATTCAGGACTGCCCTTCGCGTCCGGGACAGCGAAGCCCCGGAACCGCAAAACACGCCGGCGATCCTCGGTCGCGTCTGCGCTCATCCGACCAAGTTCCGCGACCACCTCACGGAACTCCTCCCCGGCCAGCAGACGGTCGATGGGATACTGGCTGTCGGCCAGCACGTGATTGTTCCTGTACTTCAGCTCGAACCGCCTGCGGTAGTCGGCTGCCGAAGTACCCAGCTGGGCAAGCTCTGAAACATTGTGAAGGGCAAGCGCGCTTTCGTTCGCCCACACCATGCTGCCGTCTGGATCGACAAGAATTATGCCCTCGCCGAGGCCCGCGATGATCATCTGTAACTGGCGCCGGTTGACCTGGCGCTGCAAGGCGATTTGCTCTGGAACCGTTTGAGGCATGGACGTGTTTCCGCTCGGAGCCTCTGCCCCTGCCAGGCAAGCCGCTGCACCTCTCCAGCTAGCGCCTCCCCGCGTCAGCTTTCCAATCGTCGCGCGCACCAGCGGGATGGCGCCTTCACAATTCTGCGCGATAAGTCTCTCTCTGCGCCAAGTGTCCTGCCCGTCCGGGAAGAGCCGAACCGCAATCGGTCACGGACCACAATTGAGCCGGCGGCCGGAGGAGACGGAGGAAGTTTCGGAGGAGTTGCCGCCGGAGCCGCGCCGGATTCGGTGAGCCCCCATAAATCGCGACCGGATCGAACGTCTTCTCTGCCTCTTCGCAGGCAAGAAGGATTGGGGTTTCGCCAACAGGACCAACGGGAATGGACCGATAAAACAGGAGCGATAGCCGACGTGGCACCTCGCGCTCCCCTCGACTTGGACCCTTGGCCAAATCGCGTCCTGATCATCGTCGGTGCGAATCTGTATGACCTTCTGGACCAGCCCGCTCGTCGCACCCTTGTGCCACAGGCATTGCCGGCTGCGACTCCAATAGCGGGCTTCGCCCGTCTCGATCGTCTGCAGCAAAGCCTCGGCATTCATCTGGCCCATCACAAGGACCTCGCCTGATGCGGCATCCGTCGCCACCACGGGGATCAAATCGACGGCGTTGAACTTGGGTGAAAGGAATGCACCCTTGTTCGACGGCCTCGACCGAGAGCCTTGGCCGGAATTGAACAGGGCGTTCGGCGTTGGCGAAGCTGGTCATCCGAAGGTCTCACGCGATGCCGAGATCGACGACAGGAAGTCTCGCTTTGAGTCCCGCATCCGTTTCGAACGCGCCGATCAACCGGCGCGCCACCATGGTGACGCCAGGCTTACGAATGCCACGGGTCGTCATGCACCTACGCGCCGCTTCGATCACCACGGCGACGCCCTTCGGCTTCAACACCTTGTTGATCGCGTCGGCGATCTGAGCCGCCAACGTTTCCTGGATCTGGAGTGGCTTGGCACGCTCGCTGGCAGATATGACGGATCGTGCAGCATGCAGACAAATCGCGCTGCAAACTCACTGCCCGATGCGGGTTGTCTAAAGTTCTAATGATTTCGGAAACCGTCCGAGTAACTGTGCTGTTCCTACGCTGCACGCATGGACATCCAGCCGCCGCTTCTTCGAATCACATCGAACCGTCAGATAGTCGTCATATCGGCGATCATCACGTCGATCTCGGTCGCGGCTCCCGTTGGGTCGATAGCTATTGCACTTGCCTTCATGCCCGGGCTGCCGCCACAAGCCTATTGGGGCGTTCTCGCACTTGCCACGATCATTCCGCTGGTTATCGCGCCGCCAATCGCTGCCGGCGCCCTTAGCATCCTCAAGCTGCTCACCATCACGATAGATCATCTCGACAATTGCGTCCGCTATGACCCGCTCACAACCGTGCTTTCCAGAGTCTACCTATTGGGGCAAGTACGCCAACAGCTGGCCGGCGGCGGGTCGTTCCTGATGATCGACGCGGACCACTTCAAATCGATCAACGACACCTACGGACACGACGTCGGAGACGAAGCGCTCAGGTGCCTCGCACAAGTCCTCAAAACTTCCCTGCCGACCGATGCGTTGGTGGGACGGCTCGGCGGTGAGGAATTTGGCGCATTTCTGCCGCGGGTAACGGATTACGATGCGGGCAGCGTGGCGGACGGCCTGTGCGAAGCCATGCGGAATTCCGGCAGAGTCATTGCCGGCCACCGCATCGACCTCACGATCAGTATCGGGGTGGCTGGCCATCGTTCAGAACGTACGCTTGAGCAGACCATGAAACTCGCCGACAAGGCTCTATACTACGCCAAGCGAACTGGCCGCGACCGTTATCACATTCATGACGAGAACGATTTGGTAAGGAGCAGCGAGATCATTCCACGAGCTGCGGTGCATCAGGCTCGGGAAGCTGCGGTATTTTTCGCGGACGCATCGCGGCGGCGATTTCGCAAGGTCATTTAGTTAGGGCTTCTGGCGAAGCAGTTCTGTTGGGAAAAGGCCGTAAGCCGCCTTGAAGTACCGACTGAACCGTCCGGCATTGGTGAACCCCCAACGCAAAGCAATGATCTCGATGGAGGCCGTCGGGTTTCGAAACAAATCGGCCCGCGCGCGCTCCAGCCGGATCTGCCGTTGATATGCGCCAATCGAAACACCCACGAAACGCCGAAAGCCAGCCTGAAGCGATCGAAGGCTGACGCCCGAGAGATTGGCAAGTTCCGTCCCGCTCGGAAGCAGCTCGGCATGCGCATGGATGAAATCGAGTGCGAGCTTCACATGCTGGGGCGCGATCATTGGCGGTGGTCGGTGCAGTATGTCCGAATGGGTGTTTGGCCAGGTTTCGAGTACCAGATCGACAAGAGCTTCACGGATCCGCTCGGCGGTCAGGCTTGCGCGGTTGAGCTGCGGACCAAATTCAGGGCTGGTGATGCACCGGACCAATGACCTCAGCGCGCTGGCGCCTCCGGAGCCCATGTCGATAGATGGCTGGAAGATCGGCTTCTCAACGATGGGACGATCAAGCAGAACCGATAATCGTCCGGTCAGCAACGGCCGATCGATTACGACACCGCAAAAGGCGTGATCGGACAGAAAATCCACCGAGCGACAGGCCATACCGTCGGCCGCGACTGCTGCGGTCGGCGAGCTGGCGAAGCTGTCCCGATGCTGGTGGAAGACCGTGTTGCCGGCGGTCGGAAAGAAGAAGAACACGCCATCGTAGTGCCGCTGCGGTATCAGTTTGAACTCGCCTTTGACCGCGCTCCGGCTGAAATCGATGCCAGCGACGACGCCATACGTCCCCGACATCGTGAAGCGATCGCTCGACTTGAAAGGCTCTATCCTCACAGGCGCGAAGCGCTGGTTGAGAAGATCCGCTAGGCTGTCGGCTTCCTGTAGCTCAAAATTCACTACCGACTGGTGCGAGCGGGCCAGCGCCCGTTCCTGCATGACGGCTCCTCATCTCCGAAAAAATCCCAAACGACCCGTTCACGGCTGCTCCGCCGGCGTTCCAGGCGTCTTGCAAGCCTACCGGCCTAAAGTGCCAAGCCAGCGTTCATCGCGAGCTTTGACTTTGAACTACCGTGCCCGCCTGAGAGAATTTTACTCTTCGACTTTGCGACGGGCGCGAGTCTCTTACGAAGGAGATAGCCATATCCCAATGGTCATTTTGATGGGCATATGGCTATTTTGGTGGGCATCTTCTCTTGCTAACCTCAACGGAGCACGAGGAGTATTTATCCGGGCTACCAACACACCCGAGCGGCTCGTCCTGCCGATGATTTGGCCTGGCGGGCAGCCCGTAGCATCAGCGCGAATTCGAGAGCGGTCAGCGTCTCGTACAATTCGATAAAGCTCGGGAGAATCTCGATTGCCTGCCCGCCTGGGGCATGAAGCGCGAATAATCCCTGCTGCTCCCCTTTCTCAATTATGCGTCTGACGTGTCCGCGCGAAACCCAGAAGCAGCGCGCGAGATGTCCGTACGCGCAAGAGACAATAGCCGGCTCTGCCCGCCCCCTGTCGGTCAGAGCAATCCAAAGCTTGAACATCACCTCGCGCCCAGCATTCTGCATCTGAAAGAGATGACACTCTGGAAGAGCTGACACCAGCCGTGCGCCGTTCGCGTAAAGACGCAAGCCTTCTGAATAGTACCTGCCTACAAATTGCGGGTCATCTCGCATAACTTGAATGTAATCGTGGCCGTCGGCGAGTAATTGGATCGGCTTCAATGTCGCCAAGGTGCTGGCGGTTGCAACGGCGAGACCGCGCTCGGTCGGTTCAAAACGCTTTACGCGCCGATCAGAATGCGCCCGCACCTGATTGATATAGCCGGCGTGCTTCATAAGAGCGACGAGGGCAGCAACGCGATTTGGTCCTGTCAGCCCGAACTCGACCGCGAAGGCCTGGAGGCGCGTGAGGGTAGCACCCGAACTTGGATCGTGAGGATCCCGCGCGTAATGCATCGCCAGCAACGCGATACAAATCACGTAGCGCGCCTCTTCACTCATGATCCGGATGAGCGAAGAGGTC
The DNA here is from genome assembly GCF_053714275.1 of Mesorhizobium sp. Arg314. Lineage (NCBI taxonomy): Bacteria > Pseudomonadati > Pseudomonadota > Alphaproteobacteria > Hyphomicrobiales > Phyllobacteriaceae > Mesorhizobium > Mesorhizobium sp. Arg314. The sequence continues at coordinate 69,409 of NZ_JBSKBP010000012.1, forward strand.
TTTTCAAAGTTGTTGGATACGAGTTCCGCGTGAAGCCGAAGGGCTGATTGAAATTCAGGATGCTTTTTCAGCGCTTTCGCATCTTCAATTACCCATCCCGGCAGATTGAGATCGTCCATAGCCCGCCCGAACCCCGGCTCTTTGATGTCCCGAAAGCCTTCGCTGCATCGGTCGCATTGCTCTAGCCGGCCGCCAATCTGATTCGAAGATCGCGGTCTTCTCAACTTGCCCCGTGTGGCCGAATTTATACGCAAGCAATTCGTCACTTTGATACGGCATGCAAGAATGGTTGTCGCTGGACAAAGCAAGACATGTATCCATTCGATACGAAAGGCCGCCGTATCGGACCGGGCGGCGGCGTGTTGATCCGATAGCGGCGGCCTTTCTCACGCGCCGGGCTGCTGGGGGCTGGCTGGGTCAGCAGCCCGGACTGATCGCTCAACGAGTGCGAGGACAATACCCCCATCCTCGCCCTGGTTGGCGACGCGTGATCTATGCGGTCAGGCGTAGAACTTGACCGGTCGTAACGTCTCTGCCTCTCGCCATGACAGCTCGCTCTCCCCTCCTGTCTTCCCGAAGGCCGCCATGTCCTAGGGCATCAGCGCCACAAGCCTGCCTGAGCCGAGATGGTCAAATGCCACTCCGCTATGGTCCGGCGCACCACCAGGCTCATACGCCGAAGACGGTGCCGCGACGCTGCTGCCGGGCGCAGGATCGGTATGACCAAGCCGACCAAGAAAAGAGGCCGCCCCGCTATCGCGTCATAGAAGCTTAACCGACCGGCAGTGGCTAGCTGCGGTTGAACCAGACGACTACGATTTATGCGCAGATCGTCTTGGCGGCTCGTTTTTGGTCTGAACAAAGCCGTGAGACTCCCGGTCGATCACTAGATCCCGGTGCGACGTGCCGCAAGCCCAGCGAAGCGGCCGGTCCGCTCACAGGGTGCTCAGCTTCCACAGTGAACGGCCGGAATGGGCGCCGAACGTAGCATTCGGGGCTCAAATTCTGCCGTCAGACGACCCCAGAAACACAAGATGGCGTGAAATGGGGTATTTAACACTGACTTACTTATCCGCGGCCGCGCGACCCCGGATCAGCAATCCGGGGTCCAGCTCTACGTGTCGAACGCTTTCATTTGTTTAGCTTCGCCTGCAGGGCATTAACGTCGTCCGTCGTCATCTCGCCGTCGGTGGCCACCTTACCGTCGACGATCTTCCACAGCCGGAACGGACCAGTGATGTCGCCGTATTTGTCGAAGGACACCGGGCCGATCACGCCCTCATAGCGGATCGGCTTGCCCTGCTTGATCAAGCCAAGCGCCTTGGCAAACTCCTCCTTGCCGGCATAGATCGGCGTGCCGGCCGGATCGACGGCCTTGAAGATCGCGTCCCTGATCTTGGCCGGCTCCTCGGAGCCGGCGAGGGCGATCGCAAGTCCGACGATGGCGCCGGCGTCGTAGGAGCGGTCGGCTGCCGGGTTCGACGGCTCGATACCGGAGAAGGCCTTGTAATTCTTGTTGAAATATTCGGTCGAGGCGGTCGGGCTGGTGCCGGAGGACGTGCCGTAGGCATCCTTCAAGTAATCGGCGCCGACGGAGTCGATGAAGTCTGGGCTGTTCATGCCGTCATTGAGCAGGAATTTCTGCACGCCACCCTGCGAAATCCAGGTGCGGGCGATGGTGGCGCCGTCGACGGGCGTGCTGACGAGATAGAGCCCGTCCGGCTCGCCGGCCATCGCCGCGGTGACTTCCGAGGCATAGCTCGACTGCTTCTCGTTGTAAGGCGTGTCGGAGACGATGGTGCCGCCGAGGGCTTTGTAGGCACGCGAGAATTCAGCCACCATGTTGACGCCGAAGTCGTTGTTGACGTGGATGATCGCCAGCTTCTTGAAGCCCTTGTCGATGGCGTATTTGGCGGCGGCGACACCCTGCAGCGCGTCCGAGGTGATGGTGCGGAAGAAGATGCCGTTGGTCTTGCCGTCGCGGCCGAGTGTCGTCAGCGTTGGCGAGGACGAAGCCGGCGACACCTGGACTATCTTGGCCGGTCCGGTGACCGAGGTCAGGATCGGGATCGACACCGAGGATATGATGCCGCCGATGATGGCCGGCACCTTCTTGACCTGCACGAGCTGGGTCGCTGCGTCGACCGCAACGTTGCCCTGACTCTGGCTGTCGCGTGTGTCGGTCGCGAGATCGCAGCCGCGCACGCCGCCTGCATCGTTGATGTCGCGGAACGCCATCTCGACCGACTTCGCGCCGGCCTGGCCGTATTCGCCGGCCGGGCCCGTCAGTTCCATGACGAGGCCGACGGTGATCTTGCAGTTGGCCGCATGCGCCGCGCTAGCCGCCATCAGCAGACCAAGCGCGGTGCCGATCTGGAATAGTTTCTTTGTCATTTTCATAGCTGTTCCCCTTTCGTTACACGACTTCCTGCTTTGCCTGTTCAGTCTTCCGGCATCTGCAGCCAGGTTTCATGCAGATGTCGCCATTCGACGCCGTTCGGTGCCGATGAATTGGTGGTGAAGACGGCGCTCGACCGCCTCCGGCTCTGCTTGCCGGCGTGCCGCTGCGCCTCGATATAGGTGAGGACAATCACGTCGCCCGTCCCCCATCCGGGCCGGATGTCTTCGATCGAAATGGCGAAGTCGCCGTCGAAAGTTGCGCGGCTGGCTCGGACATGGTCGAGCACCGCGTCGCGATCGAGCCACTGGCCGCTCGGGGGGATCATCGAGAATCCTTCCCCGATCACGTGCTCGAACCGGGCGAAATCGGTCGTGCAGGCTCGCCTCCTGTCGAACCAGTCTACGAAGAAGCGGTGCAGATCGACAACCTCGGCGCTGGCACGGGAAAGAAGCGAAACGTCCATGGCCGTGCTCATTTCCTGCCGGCGTTCAGGTTATAATGCATGATCGAGCCGTGGCGGCCGCGACGGTCTCGTTCCAGCGCATAGACATCGCCTTCGAGCCCGGGGCTCTCGGCAATCGCCGAGGCAATGGCCGACATGTCCTCCGCGGACAACACGACCTCCATGATCCGCGCGTTCGCGAGCGCATGCGCCTGGTTGCGGGCACCGACGATGACAGCCGCCACCTGAGGCTGTTCCAGCACCCAGGCGCTGGCGATGGTGGCGATGTCGACGCCGTGACGGTCGCCTGCTGCCTTCAACGTTCCCAGCAGATGCTGGAACAGGTCCCAGCCGCCGAAATCGTCGATGATCAGCTTGTACTTTATCAGTGAGCGGTTCTCGAGCGGCATCGATGGTTCGGCGGCACCCAGCCATTTCTCGCTGAGGAAGCCGCCGGCCACGGACCCATAGCAGAGGAAGCTGACACCGTTCTCCACGGCAAGACCTGCAAGGCTCTTCGCCGGACGCTGGTCGAGGACGGAATATTGCAGTTGCTGGCTGACCACGGGCACGCCGGCCGACAGGATTTCGGACAGGCGCTGCGTATCGAAATTGGTCGTGCCGACATTGCGCACCTTGCCCTCGGCACGTATCTCGTTCAACCAGCCCATCGCGTCGATGTAGCGGGGCTGCGAATAGTCCCACCAATGGAATTGCACGAGATCGAGCCGCTCGGTCTTGAGCCGCCGCAGCGACTGGTCGACGATGCCGCTGATGTAGTCGCGGCTGATGCTGGCAAGCCACTCAAGGTCGGGCACCAGCTTGGTGTGCACCTTCATCCGGGCGGCAACGTCGAGGCCGCGTTCGTTGGCGAGCCGCAGCCGGGCGGCCCCGATCAGTTCTTCCACGCCGGTGTAGATGTCGGCGCAGTCATAGGTGAAGATGCCTGCATCGAAGGTGGCGATCAGGTCGCTAACCGCCTGCTGCCGGTCGATCGCGCCATGCCCGCCGGCAAGCTGCCAGCCGCCGCGGATGACGCGCGAGACCGTGTAGCCGGGGCTGAGCTCGAACGTTTTTGCCATCATTTGTCCTCGCTCTTGTCTTCACCGTCGGGCGGCAGCGGCACTGCCGTGGCTTGGGCGTGGCTGAAGCGCCGCTTGCCAAGCCGAACGATCCTGAGCCGGCTTGCACAGTTGGGATCTGGGCAAGCGATCTCTGCATCCGACGTCATCCAGTCGTTCGGGTGCGTCGGGCGCTGCTTTGCCGCCAGCAAAGGCAGGACGGCGGCGATGGAATAGATCGAGAAGCCCTGCCCTGGCGGCATGGACAGCATCTCGCCCCTGAGCTCGAAATGATCGCCCGGCTTGGCACCGCAATAGATCGGCTTGCCTTCGGGGATGACCGCCTCGACGCGGAGGTCGAAGAGTTCGAAGCTGTCGTCGCGCTCAGCCATTCATGCCTCCGCCCGCGTAAAGGTGACGTCACAGGCGCCGTTGCGACGAATGATGCCGCAGGCCGCTGCAAACTGTTCCCGCTGCTCAGGCAGCACTTGGGCCACCACGCTTCCAGCCAGCCAGCCGATCGGAAACAGCAAACGCGCGCCCTGCCCGTAGAACAGGCCGATGTCGAAGATCGCGTTGGGGTTGCCGCCCCACATGCGCGCCGGCACGTAGGAGAGCACGATGTCGCCGGGCTGGGGCGTCAACGTCGCATTCTCCGCCGGCAAGGGCCGCGCATAAGGCTGGTTCTCGAGATGGGCAGGTGGAATCGGGCAGGAGATCTCGGGACCCGTCCACATGGCGTGAATGCCGGCAACCACGCGCGGCTCTTCCAGATAGGCCCACAGGAAGCCAGCGTTGTCGGGCGCCTTCTCCGACTGCAGAAGCGCTGTTGCCGACAGGCCGGAGCGCGGCTCGGTGAGCTTTATGGCGCGTCTTGTCATGTCACTCCGTTCTGGCCCTGGATTGCAGCTTGTCGCGCAGGAAGGCGAAGGGACGGCTGATGTCGGCCACCAGCGCCTCGCGCGCGGCCTGCGCGTCCTGCGCCGCAAGCGCGGCAACGATGCTGCGGTGATAATGTGCGGTGTCCACCTCGCCGGCTTCGGAAAAGGCGTAGATGGCGACGCGGATGCACGGTCCGGATTGCAGCCAGAGGCTCTCGATCATCGGGATCAGCACCGCCGAGCCGCAGGCACGATAGATTTCGAAATGGAAGCTTTGGTTGAGCGTCACCTCCCGGTCGACGTCCTTCTTGTGCTTCAGCGCGCGGATCTCGTCCCATTCGCGCAGCAGGGCCTCGATGGTCGCGATCTGGCGCGGCCCCATGCGGGAGGCGGCGAGCGAGATCGCCTCCCCCTCGATGAGGACACGGGCGCGCAGCAGGTCATCGATGCGCTCCAGCGTGATCGGCGGCACGCGCACTGAGCGGTTGGGAAGCGCCTCCAGCGCTTTTTCGGTGATCAGCCGGCCGAGCGCCTCGCGCACTGGCATCGTCGACGTGACGAGCGCGTCGGCAAGGCCGCGGATAGTGAGCACCTGGCTTGGCTCGAAGAGGCCGCCGATGAGCGCGCGGCGAAGCTCCGAATAGACGCGGTCCTGCACGGTCTCGCGACCGACGGGCGCGAGCTGCGCGGCGAGAACCTCGTTATTGCGCTCCACGGCTGCCTTTTGCATGGCGTTCCCGACTCTAGCCCTTTTTTGGCGGGGGCCCTTTTTGGCGGGCCGGCCCGTTTTCGGCTTGCGGAGAAAATTAAAGCCGAATAGCGTGATCAAAGCAAGTGTGATCACATATCAAATTCAGGAAGCGATGAACGTTTCCGGCCTGAGGAAATGATGGGAGAGACGGAAAAGCGGCATGGGGCGGAGGCCCAGACGCCGGTCCTGGCGGCGAAGAATGTCGTCAGGCGCTTCGGCGGGCTTGTCGCTGTCAACAATGTCTCTTTCGATGTCCGTCCGGGGGAGATCCTCGGCCTGATAGGCCCGAACGGTGCCGGCAAGACGACGATGTTCGACCTGCTCGCCGGCAGCATCCTGCCATCCAGCGGCGAAATCTATCTCGGCGGCGTGCCCGTCTCCGGCGAAGCCGCCCACCGCCGCATCGGCCGCGGCCTCGGCCGCACGTTCCAGATCCCCCGGCCCTTGCCCAACCTGACGCTGGTCGAAAACGTCATGCTCGCCGCGCAGGGACAGAGCGGAGAGCGGCTGCTTGCCAACTTCCTTGTGCCGTGGCGGGTCGCCACCGAGGAGAAGGCAGCCGCGAGGAAGGCCGCCGAGCTTCTCGAACTTGTCGCGCTTTCGCGGCTGGCGCACGAGCCGGCTCGCGTGCTCTCAGGCGGCCAGCGCAAGCTGCTCGAACTCGCCCGCGTGATGATGGCCGATCCGGCGATCATCCTGCTTGACGAGCCCGCGGCCGGCGTCAACGCCACGCTGCTCGAAGTCATCATCGACCGCATTCGCGACATCAACAAAAGCGGCATCACCTTCCTTTTGATCGAGCACAACATCGACATGGTGACGCGCCTCTGTGATCGCGTCCTGGTCATGGCGAGCGGCGAGTTGCTATGCGAAGGAACGGCCGACGAGGTGGCGCGCGATCCGCGCGTCATTGAAGCCTATCTCGGAGGCGCGGCATGAGCGACGTCGTGCTGGCAGTCCACGATCTGGAAGCCGGCTATGAGCCCGGCGTGCCCATCGTGCGCGGCGCCTCGATCACCGTCAACAAGGGCGAGATCGTGGTCGTTCTCGGCCCGAACGGCGCCGGCAAGTCGAGCCTGATCAAGGCAGTCGCCGGCCTCGTCCCGATCAGCCGCGGCACCGTGCTGCTCGACGGCAGGGACATCACTTCGGCGCCCGCCCATACCATGGTCCGCCTCGGGCTCGCCTTCGTGCCGCAGACCGAGAACGTCTTTCCGCTGATGTCGGTGGAAGACAATCTGAAGGTTGCCTGCGGCATCCTGAAGCCACGCGAAATCCCGGCGCGCATCGCGGAGATGTATGCGGCCTTCCCCGATCTCGAGCGGCAGCGAAAAACGGCAGCCGGCAACCTCTCGGGCGGGCAACGGCAGATGCTGGCGGTGGCGCGGGCGCTGATCGTGCGTCCGAAGGTGCTGGTGCTCGACGAGCCGTCGGCTGGCCTTTCGCCGAAATTCGTCGCCATGGTGTTCGAGATGCTCTCCGCCATCCGCAAATCCGGCGTCACCATCCTTCTGGTCGAACAGAATGCCAAGGCTGCGCTTGCCATAGGCGACCGCGCCTATGTGCTGGTCGAAGGCAAGGACCGGCACGAAGGCGCCGCCGCCGAACTCTGGAACGATCCGGTGGTCGCGGAGCTCTATCTTGGTCAGCGCCCGAAGAGCGACGGCAAGGCCATATCCTCCGGCAAGGGGAGCGCTGCATGAGCCTGCAATTCATCGTCGACGGACTGCTGACCGGCTCGATGATCGGCCTGGGCGCCATCGGCGTCACGCTGACCTATTCGATCCTGCGCTTCTCGAATTTCGCGCATGGCGACTTCATGGCTTGGGGCACTTACGCGACGCTCGCCGTCGTCGGCGCCATCGGCGCAATGTTCGGCAAGGTCGCACCGATCGGCTCGCTCTCCTTCGGCTGGCCGCTGATCGTCGCGCTCGTCGTCGGGATGGCCTTCACCGGGCTGCTCGCGCTGCTGCTCGACCTGGTGCTGTTTTCCCGGCTGCGCAAGCAGGGCCAGGCCATCATCGTGGTGATGGCCAGCTTCGGCGCCTCGATGGCGCTGAGAAGCCTGCTCGAATTCACGTTCACGTCTCGGCCGACCTATTTCAGCCGGGCCATACAGATCGCCACGCCGATCGGGTTCGGCATCCGCATCACCCCGGATCAGATCGCCCTGCTCCTGCTGACGGCCCTCCTGGTGACGGGCGTCCATCTCCTGATTACACGCACGCAGACAGGTCGCGCCATGCAGGCGCTCAGCCAGAACGCGGCGCTCGCCCGCGTCGTCGGCATCGACGTCGCCAAGGTCGTGCGTGTCACCTGGATCATCGGCGGGGGACTGGCCTGCGTGGCCGGCGTCATGATCGGCATTCTCATCCAGATCCGACCCTTCATGGGCTTTGACATGCTGCTGCCGATGTTTGCCGCCGCCATCCTGGGTGGCATAGGCAGCGTGCCGGGCGCCGTGCTTGGCGGGTTGATCATCGGCTTGGCCGAGGCCGGCGCCGTGCAACTGATCGGCGCCGAATGGCGCGCGGCAGTTTCCTTCATCATCCTGATGGCAGTGCTGTTTGTGCGGCCCATCGGCCTCTTCGGGGTTCGCGAACGATGATCGATCTCGTCGGCTACGGCGCCTTCTTCCTGACCACGGCGTTGATCTTTTCGCTGATCACGCTGGGGCTGAACCTGCAATGGGGGCTGACCGGCCTGTTCAATGTCGGGCTCGCCGGCTTTGTCGCGATCGGCGCCTACACCTCGGCGCTGCTCACCACGCCGGCCGATCCCGCGCGGCTTGGCGGTTTCGAGCTGCCGATCCTCATCGGCTGGCTGGGCGCGATGGTGGTGGGCGGCCTTGCCGCGGCGCTGACCGGCATCGCCACGCTGCGTCTTAGATCGGATTACCTGGCGATCACCACCTTCGGCGTTGCGGTGGTCGTGCAATTGGTCGCGCTCAATGCCCAGAAGCTCACCGGAGGCCCTTTCGGTATCGGCTTCATTCCGCGGCCCTTCGGCGGCCTCGCCGAAACGCCGCTGCTCTTCAACCTGTCTAACCTCGCCATCGTCTCGGTGGTGACGCTCGCCGCATACCTCGCGCTCGAACATCTCTCCCGCAGCCCGTGGGGCCGCGTCCTGAAGGCGCTGCGCGAGGATGAGCGTGCAGCGATTTCGCTCGGCAAGAGCGCGCGCTTCTACCGCGTGCAGGCCTTCGCGGTGGGCGGCGCCATCATGGCGCTCGCCGGCGCGCTGCAGGCGCATTTCATCGGCTTCATCGCGCCGGACAACTACCTGCCGATCCTCACTTTCCAGGTCTGGGTCATGCTGATCGTCGGCGGCTCAGGCAACAACCTGGGCGCCGTTGCCGGCAGTGTACTGGTCTGGGCGATATGGGCCGGCTCGGGCGCGTTCACCAGCGTGCTGTTCTCGCCTGAGCAGCAGGCGCGCGCGGCCGCCCTGCAGATCGTCGCTATTGGCATGATGCTATGCGTCATCCTGCTGGTCAGGCCGAGCGGCCTGCTCGGCGAGAGGCCGCGCCGCGTTCGCACGACGAAGGCTGTGGGCCGAGCCCCGGAGAGCAGCGGCCCATGAGCCGGACGCAGCGATCAACCGGCCTATCGCTCTGGCATGCCACCGCTCCCGATCACCGTGTCCGGACAGCGCTTGAAAGACGGCTCGACGTCGACCTCGCCGTCGTCGGCGGCGGCTTCGCAGGCCTGTCGACCGCACTCCACGTTGCCGAGAGAGGTATTTCCGTTGCTCTCCTGGAAGCAGAGATCATCGCCTGGGGGGCGACGGGCCGCAATGCCGGCTTCGTCGTGCCGAATTTCGCCAAGATGGATCCGTCCGCCATCATCGCCCATCTCGGCCAGGACCACGGCGGACGCCTGATCGACTTTGCCGCCGGCAGCGCCGACCTGGTGTTCGACCTCGTCAAGCGGCACGGCATCGATTGCCACGCCCTGCAGAACGGCTGGATCCAGCCGGCGCATTCGGTTGCGGCCCTCGAAAAGGTGAAAGCCCGGGCCGGCCAATGGGCGGCGCGCGGCAGGCCCGCAGTCACGCTCGACAGCCCAACCGTCGAGCGACTTACCGGCGTGCGCGGCTATGCCGGCGGCTGGATGGATCGTTCCGGCGGCCTGCTCGATCCGGTCGCCTACGCGCGCGGCCTGGCGGACGCCGCCGAAAAAGTTGGCGCCCGTATTTTCGAGCACAGCCGCGTGACGGCGATCGAGCGGACTGCGCAAGGCTGGACGTTGAAGACGCCGTCGGGATCGGTGCGGGCGGGAAAGGTTCTGATTGCCACAAACGCCTATGGTGGGGAGCTCAATCCGGCTCTCGGGAAAACTTACATCCCGCTTAGGGTATTCCAGATCGCGACGGCGCCGCTACCGCGCTCCATACGCAGCCGGCTGTTGCCTGGCGGACAGGGTGTCGGCGACACGAGACGCAACCTTTTGACTTTTCGCTTCGACAGCGAGAACAGGCTGATCAGCGGCGGCATGCATGTTGTCGGCGCCGGCGCCGAAACGCGGGTGCCGCAAGCGATCTGGCGGCGCCTCGCCACGCATCTCGAGCTGCCGGACGTCCCGCCGCTGCAATATTCCTGGTCCGGCATGGCGGCCGTCGAGCCTGATTTCTTGCCGCGCCTCGTAGATCTCGGTCCGGGACTGATCGCGGGCTTTGCCTGCAACGGCCGCGGCATCGCCATGACTACGGCCATGGGCAAGGCGCTCGCCGATTGGGCCGGGGGAATGAATGCGGGCGACTTGCCGCTTCCCTTCGCTCCGCCATCGCCGATCTCGTTCCACAACGTGGTCCGTTATGCGCCGAACGTCTTGCTCGCATGGAGCATTTTGCGCGATCGGCTGGAACGGACGCGTTGATGGCCGCTAAAGCGCGTCGCGCTAAAACGGATTCAGGCGACGCGCCTTGGTTTGAGCGTCACGCATCGGGATCGATCGGTGTCACTCCAAGTAGCTTCAAAGCGTTTGCGAGCATCCGGATTCCCTGTGCCTCCTTCTTCTTGGCGCAGTACCGGTTTCCCTTTCTCTGAAGAGCTTTCGCCGCGGTGACCTGCGTTGCCGCGGTATGCGTTTCGAGGGCTTCGTCAACTTGGCGGCTGAGATTTGTGCAACGCTCGGTCCGAGTGAGCGGCGCCACCTTTGTATTGGAGGCTCCGGCAGCGCCCCGTGATTAGCGACGCGCCGACAAACGCACCCATCAAGCTGACCGAGATTCTTTGCATCGCTTGTCGCAATTGCAAACAAGTGCTGCATTGCTGCAGCCGATGGACTGACCCTCAAGCCGATGGTACGTGGAAGCTTCGCCAACGATTTCTGCCAGCACATGGAAATGGCCGATCGGTAAATCCGTAGGCTCCTTCGCAGCAGCATATCCATGTCGGTTGAGGAAGTGGCCACGAGAAGGATTGTCGGTGCGTTGGATCCTTGACGATACGCGGAGCGTTCTGATGATTGTCCTCGAAATCTGGTCAGGCGATCAATACGGGCGTGATGCGCTATGCACAGCGGGTGGCCGTGCTTGCGCCGCACTCCCATCCGCTGCTGTGGACGCCCCAAGCGCTATGCGATCGGCCCAATAGGCTTCACCGATCTCAAGCGGCTTGATTGACAAGCCACGCACTGCGACGGTTTCGATAGAAATGTGGCCGACCTCACTTATGATTGACTGGCCGGTAGGTGGGAGCCGCAACGAAAGCGCCTATATCGGCAGCCATGGATGCATCGAGCGACCACCCGCTGAACGACCAGCTTCTCTCGGACATCCAGCGCCGGTCCTTCGAGTATTTTCTCAAAGAGGCCAATGCGGCAAATGGCCTGATCGCCGACCGCAACGCTCCAGGGGCTCCCGCCAGCATAGCCGCGGTCGGGCTCGCCTTGTCGTCCTATCCGGTCGGAGTCGAGCGCGGGTTCACGACGCGCACCGCCGCCGTTGAACGGACGCTCGCCACGCTTCGCTTCTTCTGGGATGCGCCGCACGGGCCAGAACCCGACGCCACCGGACACAAGGGCTTCTACTACCATTTCTTGGATATGAAGACAGGACGCCGTGTCTGGAACTGTGAACTGTCCACGGTTGACACGGCGTTTCTGCTTGCCGGCGTTCTGGCCGCCGGCACCTATTTTGACGGCGACGATGAATCCGAACTGGAAATCCGCCGGCTCGCCAAATTGCTCTACCGCCGCGCCGACTGGCGCTGGGCGCAAAATGGCGGCGCGACCGTCAGCCACGGCTGGCGGCCCGAGAAGGGCTTCCTGCGCTACCGCTGGGAAGGCTATGATGAGGCGCTGATCCTCTATGTGCTGGGCCTCGGCTCGCCGACCCATCCGCTGCCGCCCGAGAGCTACGCAGCTTGGCTATCCACCTACAAATGGAAGAAGATCTATAGCCGGGAACTCGTCTATGCCGGTCCGCTCTTCATCCACCAGTTCTCGCATATCTGGATCGATTTCCGCAGCATCCGCGATGCTTTCATGCGCAAGCACAGCAGCGACTATTTCGAGAACAGCCGCCAGGCGGCCTTTCTGCAGCGCGATTACGCCATCCGCAATCCGAAGGGCTTCAGTGGCTATGGCGAGAATTGCTGGGGCATCACAGCCAGTGACGGCCCAGGTCCGACAAAACGCCGCATGACTGTCGGTGGCCGCCGCTTCTACGGCTATCTGGCGCGCGGCGTACCCTTCGGTCCGGATGACGGTACACTGTCGCCATGGGCGGCGATTACATCATTACCTTTTGCGCCGGAGATCGTCCTGCCGGCGCTGCGCCATTTCCAAGAGATGGACTTGCACGAGGGCAACCCTTACGGCTTCACCGCAAGCTTCAATCCGACGATCGCAGCTGCCGACGGCCGGTCCAGCGGCTGGGTGTCGCCAAACCATGTCGGCATCAACCAGGGGCCAATCGCCTTGATGATCGAGAATTACCGGTCGGACTTCCTGTGGCAACTGATGCGCCGCGTGCCGGCCATCGCCAGGGGGTTACGCAGAGCCGGTTTTTCCGGCGGCTGGCTATAGAGGGTTTGGCTGTTGAAGCGCGACGAGGGCGAGCGCAGCGCCTATCGTCGATGGTGCCAATGGTTAGGATTTCTTATCGCCGTTTGGGTTTGGTACCGGTGCCTCCCGCACGTCTCGCGGCGGCGGATCGACATGCTCAGGCTCTGGTGCGTTCTTGTCGTGGGGGCGGACAGGCGTCTTCTTTGGGCCGGACTTCGGCGGCGGCCGCTCTTGGGTTTGGCTTGGCATCAGTCTCACTCTCCTACCTGAAAACCGGATAGGCCCGCTCTTTGTTCCGATGGCGCCAATGAATAGCCAGCCACCATCGGCAACGGCTATCTGCGCCTGGGTCAATTTGAAATTTCGGCCAGATCCCAAGGGGCAGTGCCCCCGAACTAGCCCGCTTCGTTTCCCGCTAGTTCAATGGGGATTTGAATCAAGCTCGGGACTGCTAAACTTGTATGAGTGGAGGGCAGTGAGAAACCTCCTTAAGACGAGCATGCGACGTCGCCTAATCAAGGAATCTGACCGTCTCATAAAGGCTGCAGCGAGCGGGGGCGGAATGCAATGAACGTTATGTTGCGTCATATTCTTAAACGGCTGGTACGGCAGGGAAGCCTTCGTGTCACCGGGCCGGATGGCCGGGTCGACAAATTCGGTGACGGGAGTGGCGAACCGGCTCACATCCACATCAAGTCAAGGCGAGCTGAGCGCTCCATAACCTTCGATCCGATGCTCGCCCTGCCCGAAGCCTATATGAGCGGCGAAGTCGACATTCCTGAAGGCGGTGTGCTGGGGCTGATGCGCATCGTCTTTCAAAACATCGGCAATGCCGGCATCGATACGGCATGGACGAAGGCGCTCGACCGGATGCGGCATGCGTTCCGGCGCTTCCAGCAGATCAATACCACGTTGCGCTCACGCCGCAATGTCGAAGCGCATTACGATCTGTCGGTTGAGCTCTACAAGTTATTTCTCGATAACGACATGCAGTACTCATGTGCGTATTTCCAACGATCGGACATGACGCTCGAAGAGGCTCAGTCGGCCAAGAAGCGTCATATCGCCGCCAAACTGAAATTGAAGCCCGGGCTCAAGGTGCTCGATATCGGGTCGGGTTGGGGTGGGCTTGGCCTGTATCTGGCCAGTTCTTTCAAAACAGACGTGCTGGGCGTGACGCTGTCGAGAGAGCAACATGCCGTTGCCACCGAGCGGGCACGTTCTGAAGGGGTGGCAAGCCGCGCCCGTTTCGAGGTCAAGGACTATCGTGAACTTGGCGAGCGTTTCGACCGCATAGTCTCGGTAGGGATGTTCGAGCATGTCGGCGTCAACCACTACGGCACTTTCTTCGACAAGTGCGCGACGCTGCTGGACCCGGATGGTGTTGCCCTGCTCCACACCGTCGGCCGTTCCGGTCCGCCTTCGGTGACAAGCGCCTTTGTGCGCAAACACATTTTTCCAGGGGGCTATGTTCCGGCCTTGTCGGAAGTGCTGCCGGCGATCGAGGAAGCTGGACTGGTCGTCACCGATGTGGAGGTCCTGCGCCTGCATTATGCCGACACTTTAAGACAATGGGGTCAACGCTTTGCCGCCAACCGGGAGAAAGCCAAGGCGATCTACGACGAACGCTTCTGCCGGATGTGGGAGTTTTACTTGGCGGCCTCCGAAGCCTCATTCCGCTGGCAGGATCTTGTAGTTTTCCAGATCCAACTCACCCGCAGGAACGATACGCTGCCGAACAGCCGCGATTACATAGCTAAATGTGAGAAGTTGCTCGAATTGCGGGATTTGGCTCACTGAAATAGGCATTGTGGGTCACGACGTCGCCGAGCAAATCACAATTGGGCGCTCATTTCCTGGCGACGCAGACGAGCAGCCCGCCGGAGGACTCGCACGAGGCTGGCGCACGGGCCGTATCTAAGTCAAGTCGATTTGGGCCATAAGCCGCTGCTCGATATGGCGAAGCGGATAGGTTGGACCGTCTGTCTGAATGACGTGACAATGATGCAAAGTCCGGTCGAGAATGGCAGAGGCGAGTGTCTCGTTCGCCGGCCAGCATGGCGGGCTGTTCAGTGGTGGATCAATTCTAACGCCCCAGGTTCGCTCGGGCAGCGCGCGCAATTCGACTGGCCAAGCAGAGAGTTTGAAAAATTCCAGGACCCAAGTTGCCACCGGTTCCTCGAATGACCGGATCGGGGGGTCGAAACGGAAGGTCAGCTTTTCGCAGTCCAACTTGGAAAGCAGACGTTCCTAGATTTGTCCTTGGCACCCATCGATGAAGGGTCGATCTCAAGGGCTGTCAAACGGTAGGACGCGGCATCGATGGCGTCAGCGAACCAGCTTGACGCCGGTCGCGGCCGACGAGTCCGGCCAGGTCAGGCTGAGACAATTTCGTAGTGAAGAACCTGGGCGTCGCCGAGGGACGACTTCAGTCCAGGCGAGATGACGCCGGAGCCGAAGAGGAGAATATCTTCGCGGCGTACGAATACTTCATGGCCGGGTCCCATCGACACAAATGTTCCCGACGAGCTTCGCTCGACAAGCCGGGCCCTGCCATTCGAAATAGTGAAGGTCGCGTGGTGCCTTGAAACCCACGCCCGGTCGACGACAATATTGCATTCCGGGGATCGGCCGATGGTCACGAATTCGTTGTTTCGACAGGATCGCAACTGATCTCCGTACCGGATGACCAGATTGATCTGCCGCGGCGGGGCGGAGCGCCTGCCGACAAAGGTGCCCCGGCTGGCGATGTGTGTACTGAGGGTTCCATCGTCGCCCCCCAGGGTATAGACATCGAAGAGTTCTTGCTTCCCCTTGAAGTCCATTTTGTCGAGGAGCCGCAGTGCCTTGCGGCTGCCCGCGGAAAGGGCTTCGAAGAAGCTCTGGCTGATCAGCACCTCCCCGGGGTTGGCCGTGGTGGACAACCTTGCGGTGACATTGACAACGTCACCGAATACCGCGCCCCGCGCGCGAATGACCGCCCCGAAATGCAATCCGATACGAGCGATCAACGGCCCTTTCGTCAATTGGCTGCTGATTTGGCAGACGGCCCCCAGCGCCGTCTCCGGGCTCTCGAACAGGCTGAGTACATCATCGCCCTTCGAGTAGATGAAATCACCGCCGTGTTGGGCGACGATCGCTCGCATTGCGTCCAGACAGCACGAAACCTGCAGCAAGGCGGCATCGTCGCCGATGCGCTCATAGAGCGGCGTGGTGCCCACGACATCAGCTAAGAGGACTGCGGCAAGACGCCTTTCCTGATCCATCGATCTCGTATCTCGCTCCGAGAACGCAGCGTGTATAACACACCGAGTTGCCTGCACCTATCTACTTGCGCGCCGCGGGGCCGAGGCGATGCTTCGGGTGATCGTCGCGGACGGACAGGCGTCTGCCTTCACTCATCTCTCCAATTCACGTCACCGGCAAAGGCTTTCGCGATAGAAAGCAGCGGCCGATTATCAGGAAGCGACATGAGGCGCATTGCAATCACGGCTCCACTCTGGAGGTGGAGCCGCTTTGGTCAGATCTCCGTTGCCTAGGCAAGTTCAAGGGCGTTGCGAAATGAGGGAACAGTGTCTCCATATTGATCCTCAAGGACGTGTCGGCCTTGTCCGTCGTACCCAGGACGGTCCTTTTGGGAGATCTCGTCAGCATTGGCATCACCTATCGGCCGGAAATGCACGACGAGGAGATCAACACTGTCGAGGGTTTCCTTGCGCGTATGCGAACAGGCGCATCAACAACTCAAAGAGGAACTCGGCCTCGATCGCTTCGAGGGGCGCTCATGGACCGGCCTTCACCGCCACGCCCCAATGACCATGATTGCCTACGCCTTCCTGCAATCTCGCCGCCTCAAACAAGCGAGAGGGGAAAAAAGAATCCTCGGCCCGCCGCTGCAACCAAGCCTACCCGCCGTCAGGCAAGCCATCCTCTCCGCGCTCGCATAACCGCCCCCAACCAAATGCCCGCACTGCAGCAGTCCCATCCAAGCTAAAAGTCTGCCAAAGTAGTGCTAGTCTGGCCTTCATTTCCCAACGCCGGCGCAGCTCCTCGCGGAAAACGCTTCTGGCCTCCTGCCGCCCGGCTTTCCGAGGCCACGGCTCTGATCAGCGACCTGGAAGACGGTAAGCGGGTTCCGGGCAAGGCGGTAATTGTGATGGATCGAGTGAATTGCCGAACGCTAAAAGATACCAATCCTCAATGGCGACATCTTGTCGCCGAACGATAGACTGCCACTTTCGCAATCCCGTAACTTCATGGAGAATTTCAATGACGCGAATACTGTTTGTCGGCCAGAAACCTGAAACCGTCGACTTCTCGGACCCGTCCTTGCCGCCCGGCTTCAATGCCGAAAAGATCAACGCCGGGATCGCTTTGGGCGTGGCGAAGATTGAGGAACGGGGTTGGCAGGGCGATACCTGCATGATCACGCCCGATACCGTTGGATTTGCGGTACTCAAAAGAGCGCTGGGCGATGCTGCGTATGATTGCGTGGTGATCGGAGGCGGCCTCAGGCTGCCGCCCAAGGGCCTACCGTTGTTCGAAACCGTTGTGAACATTATCCACAAGGCGGCGCCGAACGCTGCTATAGCCTTCAACACAAGACCCGAGGACACCGCAGATGCCGCTGCCCGTCAACTCCCCACGGGTTGATGGGCCTGCTGCGGATGTGACCTAGAGAAGACAATTTTGTCGGTAGTGCATCGGGCGGTGGCACCTCGCCAGAAGCCGCGGTTTCCGGCCTTTTGAGCCAGACCCTCGCGGGGAAGCGCAGAATGCTCAGCGGATTCCCGCCAGGTTGAAGCCGCCGTCCACCAATATACTGTGGCCGGTGACGAACCGCACGTCGTCCGTGCATAGCCAGACGGCGACATCGCCGACATCTTCGGGTCCGCGATGCGTTTCAACGCAGCGTGCGCCGCAACGGCGGAAAGCATGCTGTCGGGCAGGAGTTCGTTCATTGGGTCCTGGTCACGCCGGGGCTAACGTTGTTGATGCGGATCCCGTCGGGGCCGACCTGAGAAATTCAGCCTGCCTCGGTCGGTGGCGCCAGTTGCTCTTGCCTTCGCAAAGTCCGTCCACGGGTGTTCAAGCGGGAGCACGATCTGACAGAAAGCGGCGCCAGCCGCCGAACGACGAGATGTCGGAAGCGCCCAGCAAGCCGACGGATTCCACCAGAAAGCCTTTGGCGGTGCTGCCGTCATCAAGTTCGATACTGCCAATGCCCAGCGGCGGCGGGATGGCGGCCACAAAGTGGCCGAAAGCGGCGGCAGGTAGCCGCCAGACCTCTACCTCGATCGCAGTGCCGCCGTTCCCGACTCGGACCAGCCCCGGCTTGGGCATGGCCTGGCCAGCGAGCTCATAAAGCTTGTATGAAGAGGCCGTCCTCATCGCCCGGCAGAACCGGGCACCGGCATCCTTGAGCTGGCCATTGAGCGGCATTCCCGAGAGGTGAGCGCCAACCACCACCAATTCGATCGTGCCGTCTTCGGCCGATGCGCCGACAGGCTGTGCGCTCGGCTGTCGCCAGCCGGTCGCGCCGAGGGTGAGACCGCTCGCGGCATGGAGATCGCGCGCGACGGACGCCACAAGGCCGTCCACTCCGGCGGCCGCAAGCAGCGTGACGCTCATTGGCAGGCCGTCATCGCGCGCACCGGTCGGCACGGCGATGCCGCACATGTCGAGCAAATTGACGAAGTTGGTGTAGGTGCCGAGCCGGCTGTTGGTCTCGACCGGATCGGCGAGCACGGCGGCAGTGGTGTAATGCGTCGGCGCGGTCGGCACGCAGAACAGGTCGACCGAGGCGATGACCGGGGCGAGCCTGGCCCGGTAGGCCTGCAAGGCATAGAGGCCGCGGAAGGCGTCCGCCGCCGACAGCTTCCTGGCGCCGCCGATGATCTTACGCGTCACCGGATGCACGGCGGCTTCGTTGGCTTCCATAAAATCGCGGATCGCGGCATAGCGTTCGGCCACCCAGGCGCCCTCGTAGAGGAGGTTGGCGGTGGCGTAGAAATTGCCGAAGGGAATCTCGACTAACCGGCAGCCGAGCCGGGACAGCATGGCAAGCGAGTATTCGAAGCCTGCGTGCATCGCCGCATCGCCGAAGAATTTCAGGTCGGCTTTTGCCGGGATGCCGACGCTCAGCACTGGCGGGCGGGCGGCGAGCGGCTGGACTGCGATGTTGCGCGAATAAGCATCGGCCGCATCGCGCGCGGCTGCGACCGAGAACACCCGATAGGCGTCATCGACGGTCAGCGCGAACACCGAGACGCAGTCCAGCGTGCGGCAGGCCGGCACGACGCCGGCCGTAGACAACGCACCGACGGTCGGCTTCAGCCCGACGATGTTGTTGAGGCCGGCCGGGATGCGGCCGGAGCCGGCGGTGTCGGTGCCGAGCGCGAAGGAGACGATACCGCGCGCCGTCGCCACCGCCGACCCTGAGGAGGAGCCACCTGGGACCAGCTCCGGGTCGATGGCGTTGCGCGGGATTGGCCAAGGCGTGCGCACGCCGACAAGGCCGGTGGCGAACTGGTCGAGATTGGTCTTGCCGACGACCAGCGCGCCGGCGGCCTTGAGCCTCGCCACCACGGTGGCGTCCTTGTCCGGCCAGTAAGTGTATTCGGCGCAGGCCGCCGTCGTCGGCATGCCGGCGACGTCGATGTTGTCCTTGACGGCGAAGGGGATGCCCCACAGCGGTTTTGCCACCGGGTCGAACGGGTCGAGCGCTTCGGCCGCGGCAAGGAGATCCGCCCTGGCGGTGAGATGGATGAAGATGCCCGGATCATCAGCTGTCTCGATGCGGGCGAAAATCGTCGCGATCACGGCGGCAACGCCGACGCCGCCCCGATAGGCCGCGTGCAGGCTCTCTATATCGAAGTGGACATCCCTCATTTCGTCTCCCCCAGAATGATCACCGGCAGGTCCCACTGGATCAGCACGACGCAACCGTCCGTCGTCCACACCGAATGCTCGGTCCCGACTGGATTGAGGATCACGCTGCCGGCAGGATAGTCGCCGTTCTCGTCGCCCTGGGTACCTTCCAGCACGACGATGGTCTCGAGCCCGACGTGGCGGTGGCGCGGCACGCTGGCGCCGGGCCGGTAGTTCAGGATGGCGACGGATGGTTCCACCGGACCACCCTTCAGAAGCCAGTGCACGGTGATGCCGTCACGGAAATGCTCGAATGCCAGATGGCGCCAGCCGCCGTCGAGCAGGCCGGCAAAAGCAAGGTTAGGCATTGGCTATTCCCTCGAGCACCTGGTCGGTCGTCGCCGTCCAGCCGACGATGGCGCCCTGCGCCGTGATCATGGCGATCGCCGCCGCCTTGAACTCCGGGAAGTAGCTCTCCGTCGCGTCCTCGGCCAGCAGGCACTCATAACCACGGTCGTTGGCCTCGCGCATCGTCGTCTGCACGCAGACTTCGGTGGTGACGCCGGCAAAGACCAGTTGCTCGGCGCCGAGCCTCTTGAGGGCATCGCCGAAGGAGGTTGCATAGAAGGCGCCCTTGCCCGGCTTCTCAATGACGATCTCGCCGGGCAGCGGCGCAAGTTCGTCGAGGATCGCCGTACCCGGCTCGCCGGCGATCAGCACGCGGCCCATCGGCCCGGCATCGCCGATGCGGATCGACGGATTGCCGCGATTGCGCTTGGCCGGCGGCAGGTCGGAAAGGTCGGGTCTGTGACACTCCATGGTGTGGATCACCGGCAGGCCGGCGGCGCGAAAGCCCTCGATCAATCTCTTCACCGTCGGCACGATCGCGGTCACGCGGCCGACGTCGTTGCCGAGGCTGGCGCCGAAGCCGCCGGGTTCGGCGAAGTCGCGTTGCATGTCGATGACGACCAGCGCCATGGTCCGCTGCTTGAAGGCGAACGGAAATGGCTGCGCTGCGATTTCCGCCATCAGTGATGTCCCGCCATGTGCTCGCCGATTGTCTGGACACTGGCCTGTGCGATCGGTGTCTCGTAGACCAGCGCGCCATCCGACATGACGAAGATGCGGTCTGAAAGCTCGAGCAGTTCGTCAAGATCCTCCGACATCAGAAGCACGGCGGCACCCGCATTGCGCGCCTTCATGATGCGGGCACGGATCTCGGCCACGGCCGAGAAGTCGAGGCCGAAGCACGGGTTGGAGACGATCAGCAGATCGACTTCGCCGGTCAGCTCGCGGGCAAGCACGGCGCGCTGCACATTGCCGCCCGACAGCGAGGCGATCGGCGAGGCAAGCGATGCGGTCTTGACCTTGAACTGCTCGACCAGCCTGGCGCTGAATGTCTTGATGGCGCTGGCGCTGATCCAGCTCACCGGCTTGCCATTGCTGTCGATGTCGAAGGTGCGGAAAGAAATGTTCTCAGCCACCGTCATCTTCGGCGCGCAGGCGTTTTTCAGCGGCTCTTCCGGGATGAGGCGGACATTGAGCGCCCGCGCCTCGGCCCGGGTCGCCGCATAGGCAGCACCGCGCACCATGACTTCGCCGGCGTCGCGCGGGCGCTGCCCGGCCAGCACTTCGAGGAATTCCTTCTGGCCGTTGCCGGAAATGCCGGCGATGCCGACGACCTCGCCGGAGCGCACGCCGAGATCTTCGATCCGGATCGACTTCAGGCCAGTGCGGTCCGGCGCCTTCAGCGCCTTGACCTTTAGCACGATCTCGGCATCTGGCCTGGGCTCGGCGCGGCTGTCGAGCGCGGCGATCGGCTGATCGCCGATCATCATCGCCGCCATCTCTCTGTGGGAGAGTTCCGATACTTTTCCGGTTCCGGTCAACCTGCCCTTGCGCAGCACTGTGATGTCGTCGGCGAATGCGGTCACCTCATGGAATTTGTGCGAGATCATCAGTACGGTCAGTTCGCCCGCTTTTGTCATGTCGCGCACCAGGCCAAGCACTTCCTGCGCTTCGCCAGGCGTGAGCACGGAGGTCGGTTCGTCCAGCACCAGGAAGGAGCGGCCGAGATAGAGCTGCTTGACGATCTCCAGCTTCTGCTTCTCGCCGGCCGCAAGCTCGGCCACCTTGACGTCGAGCGGCAATTTGAACGGCATGCGATCCATGAACACGGCAAGGTCGCCACGCTCCTTGCGCCAGTCGATCACGCCGGGAACCTTCCCACGCGAAATGACCAGGTTTTCCGCGCCCGTCAGCGACGGGACGAGCGTGAAATGCTGGTAGACCATGCCGAGGCCGAGCGCCGAGGCGTCCCTCGGACTGGTGATCGCCACCTCGCGGCCGTCGACCAGCATGTCGCCGGCGGTCGGGTGATAAAAACCCATCATGCATTTGACCAGCGTCGACTTGCCGGCGCCGTTTTCGCCGAGCAGTGCGTGGAAAGAGCCGGCCGGCACGTTGATCGAGACGTCGCCCAGTGCCGTGAAGGCGCCGAAACGCATGGTCGTGCCGATGGCCTCGACACCGACGGCTTTTCTGACGCTGTCGCTCATCGCGCCCTCCTCATGGCAGCTGCGCGACGAAGGACGCCGAGTTCGACACCGCGCCGAAGACGCCGCCCTGCATCTTGATCATCTTGATGGCGGCGAGATGATTGCCGTAGTCGGTCGCGCCGCAGCAATCCTCCAGCATCACGCATTCGAAGCCGCGGTCGTTGGCCTCGCGCATGGTGGTATGGACGCAGACATCGGTGGTGATGCCGGTGAGCACGATGTTGTCGATACCACGCTGGTTGAGGATCAGCTCCAGGTCGGTGGCGCAGAACGATCCCTTGCCCGGCTTGTCGATGATCGGCTCGCCCTTGGCCGGATAGAGATCGGGGATGATGTCCCAGCCCGGCTCGCCGCGCACCAGGATGCGCCCGCAGGGACCGGGGTCGCCAATGCCTGCATTGATGCGGCGCGAGCGCCAGCGCTTGTTGGCGGGCAGGTCGGCGAGGTCGGGACGGTGGCCCTCGCGGGTGTGGATGATGGTGTAGCCTTTCGCGCGCATGACCGACAGCACCGACTTGATCGGCTCGATCGGCGCGCGCACCAGCGAGAGGTCGTAGCCCATGTGGTCGACATACCCGCCCGGTCCGCAGAAATCAGTCTGCATGTCGATGATGATCAACGCCGTGTTGTCCGGGCGAAGTTCGCCATTGTAGGGCCATGGATACGGGTCGGCGTCGATATAGCGCTGGGTGATTTCGGCTCTGGCGTTCATGGCAAAAACTCCAGTTACTTGGTGATCGACAATTCGCCCGGCGCGCCGGCAAGCGAACGGGTCGGCGACGAGGTGGCGATCATGATGACGAGGGTGAGGATGTAGGGCGCGGCGTAGAACAGGTAGTAGCCTTGCGTGACGCCGACCGACTGCAGCGCCGGCCCGAGCGCGCCGG
Organism: Mesorhizobium sp. Arg314; assembly: GCF_053714275.1. Classification (NCBI taxonomy): domain Bacteria; kingdom Pseudomonadati; phylum Pseudomonadota; class Alphaproteobacteria; order Hyphomicrobiales; family Phyllobacteriaceae; genus Mesorhizobium; species Mesorhizobium sp. Arg314. The sequence continues at coordinate 92,270 of NZ_JBSKBP010000012.1, forward strand.
CGCCGCCGAACAGAAGGGCAGCGGCAAAGCAGCCAAGCGGGTTCCAGCGCGCGAAGATGACCAGAGCCACAGCCATCAGCCCCTGGCCGGACGAGATGCGCTCGGTCCAGCTGCCGGGATAGTAGAGCGACAGATAGGCGCCGCCGATGCCGGCCAGCGCGCCGCCGACGCCGGTGGCGACGAGGCGCACCGTGTTGGGGTTGAGACCCATGGCGCGCGCGGCGTCGGAACTGTCGCCGACGACGCGCACGATGAGGCCGGCGCGGGTGTTGCGGAAAGCCCACCACAGGACGAGTGAAAGTGCCGCACCGATCAGGAACAGGACGTTGACGTCGAGTGCCGCCTGCACCTGCGGAATGTCGGACCAGTCGCCGAAGGGAATGGCCGGAAGGTTGGGCGCCTTCGGCTTGATGAACGGCTTGCCGAAGAAGAAGGCGAGCCCCGAGCCGAACAGCATCAGCGCGATGCCGATGGCGATGTCGTTGACTTTCGGGAATTTGCAGATCCAGCCATGAAACAGGCCGAAGCAAAGGCCAGCGGCCGCGGCGGCCAACAGACCGAGCCATGGCGAGTCGGTCATGACCGCGACCGCATATGCGGTCATGGCGCCGAAGACGAGCGTGCCTTCGAGCCCCAGATTGATGCGGCCGGAGCGCTCGGTGATGGCTTCGCCCAGCGAAACGAAGATAAAGGGCGTCGACACGCGGATGGCGCCGCCGAGGATGGCGAGCGGAACGCCCCAGAGGCCGATCTCGGTTGCGTCCATCAGGAGGCCCTCTGCCACAAATCGGGATTGAAGGCCTTGAAGCGGCCGTACAAGGTTTCGCTGAACAGGATGACGATGAACAGCATGCCTTGCAGAACCAGCACGGTGGCGTCGGGGAGGTCCATGCGGCGCTGGATCAGCCCGCCGGACGCGTCGATGCCGCCGAGCAGGATGGCGACCGGAATGATGGCCAGCGGGTTGTGGCGAGCGAGGAAGGCGACGAGGATGCCGGTGTAGCCATAGCCGGCGGCGAGCGAGCCGTTGGCGCTGCCCTGCACCGCAGCGACTTCCAGCATGCCGGCAAGACCGGCAAAGCCGCCGGCAAGCGCGGTAAAGCCAACGATCAGCGGTCCGACGGCCAGCCCCTGCACCTGCGCTGCCCTGACATTGCCGCCGGCAATGCGGGCGGCAAAGCCCCAGCGGGTCTTTTCGATCAGCACCCAGGAGAGCACGCAGGCGACGACGCCGACGGCAAGCCCCCAATGCACCTCCATGCCCGGAATGTTGCCGATGCGGTAGATATCGGCGAGCGGTTGGGTCGAGGGCTTGTTGAGCGAGGCCGGGTCGCGCAGCGGCCCTTCCACCAGCTGGTTCATCAGGGCGATGGCGATGTAGGCCATCAGCAGGCTGGAGATGGTTTCGTTGACGGCCCGGTAGTGGCGGAGCGCGCCGACGGCACCTATCCAGATGCCGCCGGCGGCCATGCCCGCCACGCCCATGGCAAGAATGACGATTGATGATGGCGCGCCGCTCAGCGCCACGCCGATGGCAGCGGCGGCGACGCCGCCGAGAACGATGGCGCCCTCGCCGCCGATGACGACGAGGCCGAGCCGCGCCGGCAGCGCCACGCAGAGCGCCGCCAGCAGGAGCGGTGCTCCTCGCGACAGCGAGTTCTGGATGGAGAACCACGAACCGAAGCCGCCGCGCCACATGGTTTCATAGAGTTGGACCGGCGACTTGCCGACCAGCGCAATGAACAGGCTGAACAGGACCATGCCGACGAGAAGTGCCGCGAGCGGAATGACGAAAGCTTCCGCCCGCCTGGCGATCCATTCGAGCGCCGCCGGATATCCCCTGGCACCGAGCATCGGCACCCCCGTACTGCTGGTCGTATCCGTCATGGTCCCCGCCTCCGCGCTCGGCTTCAGGCGGTCGAGCCGACGACGCCCTCGACGAGATAGTCCATGCTTTCGAGCTCGATGGCGGTCTCGGCGAAGGCCTGGCCTTCCGTCGCCACGACGGCGCCCTTGTTGCTCTTCAGCGGGCCCTTGATGACGGAGAAGCCGCCCTTCATCATTTCGGCCAGGGTGGCGTCGAATTGCTTGCGGGCCGCCTCGCCGACGGCGGGACCGAGCGGGCTCATCTTGACGAAGCCGTCGGCCAGTCCGCCGCGGGTGAAATTGGGCAGCGGCGTGCCGGCGATGAGGTCGTCGACGAACATCTTGTAGACCTTGGCCCAGTTCCACTCGGCGCCGGTGAGGTATTTTTCCGGCGCCAGCGGGCTCTGGTTGGCGTGATAGCCGCAGACGAAGGCGCCGCGGCCGGCTGCCGTCTCGACCACCACTTTCGGGCTATCGACATGGCAGGTGATGACGTCGGCGCCCTGGTCGACCAGGGCGTTGGTGGCCTCCGCCTCCTTGACCGCCAGCGACCACTCGCCGGTGAAGATGACCTGGCAGGTGATGGTCGGGTCGACCGAGCGGGCGCCGAGCAGGAAGGAATTGATGTTGAGCAGCACCTGCGGGATCGGCTTGGCGGCGACGAAGCCGAGCTTCTTGCTCTTCGAGGTGTGGCCGGCGACGACGCCGTTGAGATACTGGCCCATGCCGATATAGCCGAAATAGGAACCGGCGTTCATCGGATGCTTGTCCTTGTTCCACATGCCGCCGCAATGGCGGAACTGCACATCGGGGAATTTCGCACACATGGCCAGCATGTGCGGATCGAAATAGCCGAAGGAGGTCGGGAAGATCAGCGAGGCACCGTCGAGGTTGATCATCGATTCCATCGTCTTCTGAACGTCGACCGTCTCGGGAACGTTTTCCTCCTCGACGACGGAGATGCCATCGATGCCCTTCAGCGACGCCGCCCCCTCGGCATGCGCCTGGTTATAGCCGTAGTCGTCCTTCGGGCCGACATAGATGAAGCCGACGGTGGCGGCGGCGGCGAAGGCGCGGCTGATCGGAAAGGATGCCGACGCCAGGCCGAGTGCGGCTCCCGCGGCGGAGGTCTTGAGCATCTGGCGGCGGTTAAGCATGAATCTGTCGGTCATAGTGAATGCTCCCCTTTAGGACCCTTTTCCGGGTCGGTTAACATGCCGTCAAGAAAGTGCATGCAATCACCATGCCAGTTTCTTAATTGCAATTTGTTCAATAAAATCAGTTATTGTATCGAAGGCTTGTGCTCATACCGGAGGCAATTGCATGCACTTTCTGCCTTGAAACCAGCCAGTTTGACAGTCAGATTAAAATAGAGGCATAGAGGTCAAACCGAGTCGAAGGGCCTAACGGGTCGGCCGCTCTACGAGAAGACGGGATGGAGGAAACTTTGTCGGGGAAGCGCAGCTTGATCAGGTCGGGCACGACCGTGGATCAGATGGTGAGGGCGATCGGCGACCGGATCGTCACCGGCTACCTGCGCCCAGGCGAAAAGCTGGACGAGACCTCGCTCGCCGCCCGTTTCGACGTATCACGCACCCCAGTCAGGGAGGCGCTCGGCCAGCTCAGCGCCATGGGCCTGGTCGAAAGGCGGCCCAACCGGGGCGCTATCGTCGCTGTCGTGACGCAGGTGCATCTCGCCTCGATGTTCGAGAGCATGGCCGAACTGGAAGCGATTTGCGCGCGCTTCTCGGCCGAGCGCATGACCAGCAGCGAGCGACGCGGGCTCGAGATCGAGCACCAGGCTTCGGCGCGGATGGTGCAACTGGGCGCCGAGGAGGATTACGAGCATTTCAACACTGAGTTCCACAGCCGGCTCTATCGCGGCGCCCACAACGAGCATATCCACGATCTCACCGTCATGACCCGCAGTCGGTTGGCGCCCTTCCGGCGCGCTCAGTTCATGCTGCCCGGACGGCTGGCCAAATCCTGGCAGGAACACGACCTAATCGTCACCGCAATCATGCGCGGAGACGGCGTCGCTGCGGGCAGAGCCGCCAGGGATCATGTCTCTATCGTCAGCGAGGCAAGCGCGGTGTTCGCGGCTGATGGCCGCAAGCCAGTTCGGCGGGGCGTGGCCTGAAAATTCCAGACATTCCGAATCTCGGTAGACGCGTCCTGGTGATCGATGAAAATCGCATCCGTGCCTCGATCATCGAGGCCGGTCTGCGCGAGGCCGGCCATCTGCGGATTACCGTCCTTCATGATGTCACCGGCATCGCGCGGCGGATTGCCGAGATCGAGGACGCCGGCGGCCGGGCCGGCTGGATAAAGCGGCGATATTGAGGAACTCGGGATCCGCATGCGATAGCCGTCTACGTCAAACTGATGATGGCAAAATTAGAAAACAGGAGATAGCCTCTACGCCTCATTCGGTGCTCGGCGTTGCCGAGGGTGGTTACTAGTATTGATCTTTTGGTGCGGCATCCAGCGCCACGGCGTGCGGTAGGTGGAGAAAACAATAGCGGTGAGGGCCGCGGTCCGGTGAGGTTCAGCGATGAATCATCTGCATAGTACTAGGTCGGCATGTCTCCGCTGTGATTTCACCTTTCTTAAACGACAGCCTTTGATTTTGCTTCACGGGATACATGGCAGGGGGTGTAACGCCATACTGTTCCTCGTTCCGGCATGCCTCGTTCTGCTGTTGGCGTCTCCGGCAAATAGTCAGTCGGCGCCAAAAGTGTCAGCGGTTGCCGCGGCCAACGACGGCTTGTCGGTTGTGACGACGGAACACGCCGATATCGGGAAGGAAGCGGGCAAGGCGCAACCCAGCCCGTCCCGTGTATCTGGAAAGCCGGTGCTCTGTGATGCACACGCACTCAGGGACGGCGCACAAACCCCGCCCAGCGAGCATAAGGAGGCTTTACGCCGCGAATTGGCCGCAGCACGGGCGGATCTGGAAATTATGCAGCGCGGCGCACGTGAGGCAAGCGCCCTGGCAGCCAAGCAAGCACAAGCCTTAAAAGAGCAGCAGCGAACAGACGAAGCGCTCGCGCTCGATCTGGAGACGGCGCAGCGCGTTATCGAAAGTTTGATGGCCGAGGCCAGACTCTGGAACAGCCAGGCGGCCGCGATTGGAGCGCCCCCCGCTATGGCGGCCTCCGAAGCTGCTGCGAAGCAAGCGCTTGATGACGAGCGGCACAAGGTTGAGCTCTTGGAACAAGAACTCACCACGGCTCGCCGAACTATGGATGCACTTAAGACAGGCGCAAATCTGGCTGCGGTCGAGCACACCAACGCCATAAAGGACCGACAGGTGGCCGAGGCCGCTCTAAAGCAAGCTGGAGAAGCAAGCGAACTGGAACGCAAACGAGCAGATTCGGCCATACGTGACCTCGACATTGTTCGCAAGGAACGCGACGCTTTGAAGCAGAACTCGATAGAGTTGAGTGCGGCGCTGGACCAAGAGCGTGAAAGGGCTGCCCGCCTCGCGCGCAGCTTCGGTGCCGCGCGCGAGGCGATTGACACTGTCAAGCGTAAGCCTCGCACTGCGGCTGTGGAGCGCGCGCCGAAAGTACGTACCCCCACGGGTGCACTTGCAAGTACGCTACCGCGTTCGAGCGTCCAATCAACCGAAAAACAGAAAGTGAAGGTCCAAAGGTCACCGCAACCTGCTCTGCTGACAACCATCGATCTTCCCGCCGCATTGCTCCCAACGCGACCACCGAAAAAGCTCGACCCGGCCAGTGAAGACGAGTGAGCGAATGTATCCCGCAGGGAGTATGACGATGAAAAAATACGTCGCAGCCGCGCTAACGATCGGGATCACAATTGGGCCCGCCTCCGCTCTTGAAGCAGGCCTGGGCGGTAAGGCCGGCGGTATCGGGGTCGGGGCTGGATTGAGCGCCGGTTCGCAAGGCGTATCTGTGGGGGTGGGTTCGAGCGTCGACGGTGTAGGCGGAGCAAACGTTGGAGCTTCGGTCGGCAACGGAACAATCGACGCAGGCGTTAGTGCCAGCGGCAATGTCGGTGACACAAGCGGAGGCCCTTCGACGGGTATCGGTGTTGGCCAAGATCCAGCCGCCGAGAACGGATCGGCTACCGCTCCCGGCAGTCCGGCCGCAGCCACGACAGCTCCTGCCTCTGCCAGGACCGCCGGGCAATCCATCGCCCTGCCGCCCGTCCTCAAGCCTTCTAGATCTGGATCCGGGAGGGTCACCAAGGGCTATCCCTTTGGGTCTCTGGCACCAGTGAAAGCGAAGCCCGGTACGCCAGCCGCTGTGGTGCGCGCCTGCCGCGCGGCGATCATGTCCGCCGCGACGCCGCTTGGCGCCGTCCGTGTCAACGCGGTGAGCGCAGGTGCCTTGCGTCAACGCCGAGGCGCACTCACGGCGCCGATCCAGGTGCGAATAGACTACGCAAGACAAGGTGGCATCGAAGTCCGGCAGGCGCGAGTTGGTTGCCGCCTCGATGCAGCGGGTAGGGTCACTGCAATAATATAGCGTCGCCAGCGTGTCAGACGATCGCAGGATCGAACGGCAGCACGATCTTCATAAGTTCTTCCTGCCACATCTTCATGTCACCGCCCTCGCCATATTTCGGTCGGTCTGTTGTGTGGCCCATCAACATCCGTCGAAGCTCTTCGCCGAGCCTGGCATTCTTCATGCGATCTTCGAATGAATGACGCAGCGAATAGACGGTGTGCTTGCCCGTTGGAAACAGCTTGTGCTTCTCGAAATGCTTGTTCAACAGGGCTGAAAGCGCCGCCTCTCGGTCCTTATAGCGCGGAAAGCCATTCGAGTGCTTTTGAAACACCGCCAAGGCAACACCGACCAGTGGCACCTTGCGAACAGACGACTCCGTCTTGATCTCGCAAGGATCCTCGGGGTCGTCTCGTGGCTGAATATCGATGTAGGGCACCGACGTGTCGAGATGAATGACGCCGGCGTGGAGATTGGCCAGCTCGCTGGGTCGAGCGCCGGTTTCGGCAAAGGCCAGCACGATGCCGCGGGCTTCGCTGTTAAGGCTGGCGAGCGCACCTCGAGCGAAAATCTTGTCCCGTATCCAATCGGTGGGGAACGGTGGCCGAGTGCGCTTCGACTTGTCCCGGAATGACAGATCAGCAAACGGGTTCTTTCGTTCCGGAAAGCCGAGATGCCGGAAATAGCCGTCATAGAGAGAACGCAGGTTGCCGATGTTTCGGTTGCCCGTCGAAGCGGATCGTGAGGCTGCGCCCTGTTCCGGTGACACGAGATCCAGCCAGTGCTTGTGGACTTTTCGCCCGTCATCTCGTGTGATCTCGCTCATCGGCTTGTCGCCGAGCAGTTCGATGAACACATTGACGCTCATCTCGCGCTTGGCCTTCCAGCGCTTGCGCTGGTCGGGGCTTTTCATGCGGAGCTCGTCGCGGGCTATTTCCGAAAAGTATAATTTCAACGCGTCGGAAATCTTGTCGTCCGGGCGAGCAACCTTGCCCAGGACGGCATCAACAGCCGGAGATTTGGGGGAAGCACTAAGGGTACTCTCTACCCTCTGCAACACGATCTCGAGCGGATCGGCCACCAGGATTTCAGCGAGTGGCCGATAGACGAATTTGAGGCCCAGAGCGCATTGTCCGCTGCTTCGTGGAGATCCCTAGCTGTACGGGCCTTTCCCCTTTCGGCGGTGTCGAGCGCTCGGCGCAGCAGAGGACCTCGATGATCGAGGCCGAGAACGTCCTTGGGGACACGCCGGCGATAATGATACCGGCCAGCTCGAAGCTGCAGGAAGCGGTCCGGATCGTCCTCTTCGCGTCGGCGTCCCATCCGATCAGGCCCGCATTTGTATCACAATACGTATCACAAATCCGCAAATCGGCGCGCCGCAATTGGCGTCTTTCGTAGCTATTTCAATGAGTTACTGGGGAAGAATGGTGGTACCGTTGGCTGGGATAGCTACGCAATCTAGTCTATTGTTATTGCTCTCTTTTTTCTATTCCGACGACGTATTTGTATCACAATAGGTGTCACAAAATGTAGCACAAACCGCCCGCCCTTTGCCAAAGGCACGCGGTATATAGAGACGTCCTCTTTGATTGTCGACTCCGTCGCCATTCTACTTTTGCAGGGAAGCCAAGTGGGAATGCGGGATTTGCGGTTCGCAATCGAATTTACGGAGGCCCGCAGACAGGAATACAAGGCAGCCCAAGGGGCGTCGGCACTTGCGCCGACCTTCTGGGCCGGGAGGCGGGGGGCCGACTGTAGCGACGAGACCGCGCAACTGCGGGAGCGTCGGCATAGATGGGCTAATCGGCTTCGTGCCCATCTTATCCGTCCAGAGAGAGGGGTTGAACCGCACTGCCGATGATAAAGTAGCTTGTGGGAACAGGCACAACCATCATGCAGAGGAGCGCAGCCATAAAACATTATGCCGGCCTCGATGTCTCGGTCAAAGAAACCAGCGTCTGTATCGTCGATGAAAACGGGAAAGTATGCCGTGAACGGAAGGTGATCTCTCACCCCGGAGACCTTGTTGCCATCCTGCGTGATCCGGCATTCAGTTTGGACAAGGTCGGCATTGAGGCTGGACCCTTGTCCCAATGGCTGTTTGAAGGACTGGCAAAAGCTGGCCTCCCGGTATTTTGCATCGAGACGCGGCACACCAAAGCTTTCCTGGATGCCCTTCAACAGAATAAAAGCGATCGGAACGATGCACGTGGCATCGCCCATATGATGCGGGTCGGGCTGTTCAAGGACGTGCACGTGAAGACGCTCACTAGCCAGAAGCGCCGTGCCTTTGTTAACGGCCCGATCGTTGCTGCAGGAAAAGGCGATCGACCTGGAGAACGAGATGCGCGGGCTCTTGCGCAACTTCGGACTGAAGGTCGGCCATGCCTCGGGCGGCATGTTCGAGCGAAGGATACTCGAACTCGTCGAACACGACGCTGAACTGGGCGGAAATCATGGAGCCACTGCTCGCTGGACGACGTATGTTGAGAAAAGGTCTCGCCAAACTCGACAAGAGGGTTCTAACCGAGGCGAAGGAGGATGAGGTTTGCAGGCGGCTGATGACTGTGCCTGGCGTTGGACCGATTGTCTCGCTCGCCTATGTCTCGACGATCGATATTCCCAGCAGGTTCCGTCATTCTCGATCGGTGGGAGCGATATTGGGTCTTACGCCCGTACTGAAACAGTCCGGCGAGATGAGTCGCGTCGGCCACGTCTCTCTACGCGGGGATGCCATGATGCGAAGGCTGCTCTACGAAGCTGCCCAGTCGATGATGACGCGCGTAGTGAAATGGTGCTGGCTGAAGGCATGGGCCATGAACATTGCCAAACGGCACGGCAGCAAGAAAGCCAGGGTCGCATTGGCGCGCCGGCTCGCTGTTGTCATGCATCGCATGTGGGTGGATGGCTCGGAGTTCCGCTGGGCGAAGAAGGAGAATATCGCAAACGCGGCGGCATAGCCGTAAGCCGTAAACAGGGTATAGAGGTTCAAATTCAAGGTTCCGCGTAGCGGCGGAAGACGTCCATCGCGGACGATGGTGATGTGAGTTCGTGGCGGCGTTTATTCCGATGATCCGTCATCAGGATGCAGCATAGATTGGGCCACATCATCCACTGGACCCCATCATGGGAGGGCCGAGCGCCGATCCCGAAGAGAAGCGCGGGCCGCGACAGACGCTGGACGCTAGACGAGCCGGACGCAGACAGAGATTGCCTCCTCTGTGACGTAGCCCTTTCGGCTGGAAAGCGCCATTAGCGGTAATCTGCGCGTGGATCATGGCGTCGGCCACAGACCAAGCCGTCCACGTATCCGGAACCATTCTTCAGCCGCATCGGAAAACGGGAGAAACGGCCACTCGGCGACTTGTTCGGTTTAAGGAACTTTGGCGTGAACCTTGCCAAACTCGCTCCAGGCGGAGAGTCCTCGCTCTTGCATCGGCACAGCAAGCAACTCGTGAATCGAACCTTGAACGACGTCGTCTACCTCGAGGTGGGCGACCGCACCCCAGGAGACGAAGGGACCTATCCGAACGACGACCTCAAAGCCGCGTTGGATGCGGACGGGAAGTGGCAGTACACGCACAAGGATGGCCAGCCCTACTAAGGGCATTCATGCTGGAGGCCACGGTCATCCGGACCGCAACCTGGCCATACCTCGACAAAATTATGCATCAGGATCTTGCTATCTGTTCATTATACATTATATATAAATATATATCGAATCAGGAGAAGACAGTGCCCCTCACCCAGATAACAGAACGGCTTTGGGTCACTTCGCAGCCGGAGGTCGATGACTTCGGCCGTTACCGCGACCAGGGTTTCGCCAGTCTCATCAACGTGCGACCCGATGGCGAGGACGCCGATCAGCCCGGCAATGCCAAGGAGAAACATGCGGCTCGTCACGTAGGAATGGAGTACACCTTCATTCCGGTTACAGGTCCGTCTATCACCGAAGCGGACGTACGTGCATTCCAGAAGGCTCGCTCCGATGCGGGAGGCAAGGTGCTGGCCCACTGCAAATCCGGGACCCGAGCTCTGCTCCTCCACGTCATCGGCGAAGTCCTCGACGGCCGCATGGAGCATAGTGATGTCCTTGCGTTCAGCCGGAAACACGGTTTTGATCTTTCGTCAGCGGAGACGTAGCTTTCACGTCATCATTCGATACGACCGGAGGTGAAAGGCTTCTTCGATCGGCGCACTTGGAGCGTTCAATATGTGGTCTCCGACCCCACGACGGGCAAGTGCGCGATCGTCGATCCCGTGTTGGACTTCGACGAGAAGTCCGGAGCAACGGCGACGAAAAATGCCGACGCCATCCTTGAATACGTCGCGTCGAAAGGGCTTCAGGTCGAGTGGATTCTCGACACGCATCCCCATGCGGACCATTTCTCGGCAGCGCCATACATCAAATCCAAGACAGCCGCGCCGACTGCCATCGGTGAACGCGTGGTAGATGTCCAGAAGCTATGGAAGGGCATCTACAACTGGCCTTCTCTGGCCACGGATGGCTCGCAGTGGGACAAGCTCTTCGCCGATGGCGAGGAATTCACAGTCGGATCGATCAAAGGACGCGTCATGTTCTCGCCTGGCCATACGTTGGCTTCGGTGACTTACGTGATCGGCGATGCCGCCTTCGTTCACGACACGATCTTCCGACCCGACAGCGGCACGGCGCGCGAGGATTTCCCCGGCGGAAACGCAACTCAACTCTGGAGCTCGATCCAGGCGATCCTGGCGCTTCCCGAGGAGACTCGACTGTTCACGGGTCATGACTATCAACCGGACGGACGCCAGCCGAAGTGGGAAAGCACCGTCGGGGAGCAGAAGCGGCAGAACCGCACATTGTCGGTCGCGATGTCGCCAGCTTCGTCAAGATCAGGACCGAGCGCGACAAGACTCTACCCATGCCGAAGCTGATCCTGCATTCGTTGCAGGTCAATATCCGCGGCGGGCGGCTGCCGGAGTCCGAGGACAATGGGAAGCGATACCTCAAGATACCTCTGGACGCCCTGGAAGGCTCAGCATGGTGACGACATGAACTCCACGAAAATCGAAAAGCGAATTGTGGACCTCACCGACTTGCAGGCCAAGGCTTCTGAGGTCTCCGAACTCCTGAAGACGCTCGCGCATCCCATGCGGCTGATGATCGTCTGCACCCTCATCAAGAGCGAGTATTCCGTCAGTGAACTCGAGGAAAAGCTCGACATCCATCAACCCAATCTCTCGCAGCAGCTGACCGTGCTGCGGGAGGCCGAAATCGTCGAAACCCGCCGGGAAGGCAAGCAGATTTACTACAGATTGACGGCGCGTAAGGCGGAGCGGCTCGTCGGCGCGCTCTACGATATCTTCTGCGCCAGCGGAGACAGCGAATGAACGAATATCTTCCATCATTGGCAGGCGGCATGCTGATCGGGCTTTCGGCCTCGATGCTCCTGCTCCTCAATGGCCGGATCGCCGGGATCAGCGGCATTGTCGCGAGACTTGCGCAGGGATCGAAGATCGGGACCAACGCCCTCTTCGTCGTCGGGCTGATCTTCGGGCCGATCCTTTATCGCCTCATGGCTGGCGAGCCCCCCGCATCAACGATCTCAGCCTCCTGGCCGTCGCTGATCATCGCAGGGCTGCTTGTCGGCTTCGGTTCTCGGATGGGCTCCGGCTGCACCAGCGGCCATGGCGTTCTCGGGCTTGCACGGCTGTCGTCGCGGTCTTTGGTGGCCGTTGTCACCTTCCTGACAACGGGTGTCGTGACCGTCAGCGTCATTGGAAGGCACTTGTCATGACGCATAGTGTTCCCAAACTCGCAACTGCAATGGCCTCCGGTCTGATATTCGGCCTAGGTCTATCGTTCTCCGGAATGTTGGATCCCGTTCGCGTGCAGGGCTTCCTCGACGTGTTCGGCGCATGGGACCCAAGCCTCGCCTTCGTTCTCGGCGGAGCTGTCACCGTCGCCGCTATAGGCGTGGTGGTATCCCGCCGTCTTGCGCGGCCGGCATTCGACGCAGAGTTTCATCTACCGGGGACGCGGGGGATCGATCGACGCCTCGTGGTCGGCTCCGCCATGTTCGGTATCGGCTGGGGTATTGCGGGATTTTGTCCTGGCCCGGCGATCTCCGCGCTAGCGCTAGGGAAGGCTGAGGTCATCGTCTTCGTCGTGACGATGGTGCTCGGAATGATCGTTCATGACAGATGGGCGGGGCGAGCCAGATGAGCACTAGCGTCATTGCCGCGATCGGCTCGGGCGGACTGGTGGGCTTCATGCTCGGTCTGCTCGGCGGAGGCGGCTCGATCCTCGCCACCCCGCTCCTCCTTTACTTGTCGCGGTGGCACAGCCGCAATATCGCAATCGGAACAGGGGCTCTGGCGGTGTCGGTCAATGCCTTCGTCAACTTCGCATCCCATGCCACAAAGGGCAAGATTTGGTGGCGATGCGCCATGGTCTTCGCTGCTATCGGATCGATCGGCGCGCTCGCCGGATCGTCACTCGGAAAGGCGATGGATGGATCGCAACTACTGTTCCTCTTCGGCGTCGTTATGGTCGCCATCGCGACACTGATGCTACGTGGACGTAAGGTCTCGCAAGCCACTCCGCGGCCCGTTGACGCCAAGATGTGCGTGACGACCACCGCTGTCGCACTGGTCTCTGGCCTCGCCTCCGGGTTCTTCGGCATAGGCGGCGGGTTCTTGATCGTGCCCGGTCTGATGGCCGCCACCGGCATGCCTATGATCAGCGCCGTGGTTCATCGCTCCTGGCGGTCGGAGCGTTCGGATTGGCAACCTCGATCAATTATGCGGCTTCCGGGCTCGTTGATTGGGCATAGCCCATTTCATCGGCGGCGGCGTGGTTGGTGGCGTCGCGGGCATGTTGCTGGCGACAAGGCTTTCTGTCTACAAGAACCTGCTCAACAGGCTATTCGCAATACTGATTTAGGTCGTTGCCGCATATATCCTTTACAAAAGCAGTTTCTCGTTGTTCGGGTAAACTGGTCAGAAGCAAATTCTGCTCTCGGCCTGATTGGCCGCTTTGGGCCGACTGCGGCCGAAGGCCTTGCCACTTCCAGTCCTGGAATAGGCCTGAACAGAGCTTGACCTAACCCCGCCGATTAGAGAAGGGCCGCCAAGGGGCGATCGCGGTAGGGACGCTCATTGCTGAGCGCCCCCCGCACAGATCTGGAAACGGTGTGCGTCAGCTTCTCGTTCGAAGCCTACCACGATGTCGTCCGCGTAGCGCACGATGATCATATTGCCCGTGGCTGATCGCTGCCGCCAGCGGTTAGCCCAAAGGTCGAAGACGTAGTGCAGGTAGAGGTTCGCGAGCAGTGGCGAAGCCACCGATCCCTGACCCGTTCCCAGTTCAGACGTCGTGACGATCCCTTCTTCCAGAACGCCCGCCTTCAGCCACTTCTGGATGAGACAGATGATACGCTGGTCGCCGATCCGATGGTTCAGGAAACTGATCAGCCATTCTTGGCTGACCTGATCGAAGAACTGCTGGATGTCGGCATCCAGTATGAAGTTCACCTTTCGCTTTTCAATCCCGACCGCGAGTGCGTCCAGCGCATCGTGCTGGCCGCGTCCGGGCCGGAAACCATACGAGAACCCGAGGAAGTCTTCCCGTAGATCGCGTTCAGCACCGCGACCGTCGCCCTTTGGACAATTTATCCTCAAGGGCGGCGATGGCGAGCGGGCGTTGGCGTCCGTCCGGCTCTGGGATGTATTGCCGCCGTGCGGGGCTCGCCCGATATGCACCTCTTTGGAGCCTATCGAGCAGATTCTCGATCAGGTGATCAAGGTCCGCTTCGTAGGCTCGCCATGTCAGCCCCGTCGACACCGGGGGCTGCATCACGCCGTAGAGCCGGTTTCTCCGGCGCTCGGACGCAGGACCGACGGCCCCGGCGAGGAGCGCCGAACAATAGAACTCGCCCGATAACATTCAAATTCCCGAAATCAATCAATGCTTCTTCGGGCCATCGGCTTCGGGTTTGATCCGTTCCTGGCCAAGGATCTTCTCGAGATCCGCATAGGCACGGCGATGCCGATCCTCGGGCATGCGTTCCAGATTCTGCAGCTTCCAGCGGACGGAAGGCAGGTTCTGGACGCCTTCGATCCCGAGCAGGTTCCAGTCGGGGCGGCGGGCCTTGAAGGACAAAAGGAAACTACGCTGGTCCTCCGTCAGCGCGTCATTAATGCCGGCAATCAGCCGTTCGCGGACCGCCAGCAGTTCGTCAAGGCTGACCTCAACCTGGGACATACGCATGAATTCACCTTCGTAGATGCCTGCAATGTCCTTGCGAGTGGGTTGCAGGAGCTCAGCCATCGTACGGTTATGGCTGATAAGGTAGACTAAAAAGGTCTTGATCAGGTCTTTTGTAAGCCCCTCGTTTTCGAGCAGCAGTTTGACATCGAAAAGATCGCGTGGGTGCTGGCGGTCGAGGGCAGCGCAGATTTTTCCAGCGTAGAGGTCCGGTATTGATAGAAGCTGCATCTCGACGTAGCCGAACTGCTCTTCAACGGTGGACGATACCTCGCGGAGTTCTTGTGGAAAGACCGATCCGCGCAGGACGGGAGAGAGTTCAATCTTGATGCGGTCGCCGCCCTGCGAGACGAAGAGGCGCAGCGCATCTGGCTGGTTTTCGAAGGAACGGACAATCTCAGTGCCAGGCATGGCTGCGATGATTGCATCCGCGATGCGGCCAAGAGCGTCGGCGATGTTTCGGAGAGCGGCATCGCGATCGTCCATCGGCAGATAGACAAGGTCTACGTCGACCGAGAGGCGCGGCAGGTCGCGGATGAAAAGGTTGATTGCCGTGCCGCCCTTGAGGGCGAACGATGTTTCCGTCGCCACGATCGGCAGAGTGCGCGTCAGGAGGCGGATTTGCCTGTAGTATGGGCTGGCGGTGTCCACATCTCCTCCGGAACCGTTATGCGGTATCTTGTATCGAGTCTGCCGCCCTTGGCCAGGACCCTGTTACCACTGCCAAGGCCACGCGCATCGAGAGTTTCAGGATCGGGCAACTTGCTGAACCATGGGTATGCCTGCCGCTCGGCCATCCAGTAGAACAGCCGGCGGACCTTGACGCTGGTGCATTTGCGCAGAAGCTGCTCCATGCGACGCGGCGAGAGCGTGGTCATTCCCTGCAACAGTTGGTTGGCATGCTCGAACGAGATCGTACCGGGGACATCCATCAGCACTTCCAGGTAAGCTCGCTCGGGCGATGACATGGCAAATGGCCACGCTGAGGCACGCTGCCCCGGGGCGTCTGCCTGGGTCAGGACACGCTCCTGTGTATCGTATTCCCGGTAGATCAGGCCCGCGCCGCCAAGAGAGGCAAGGCGGTTATGACGGGTAAACTGCACGCTGGGCAGCGCATCCGAAAGCCAGGCTGGCAACGGGTCCTTGCCATACAAGTGTATCGTTCGTTGGCGAGATAGCGGCAGGAAGTGCGCAAAACCGGCAAGCTCAAGCGCTGTCAGCCCTCCCGCAGCCAGATCGGCCATGAAGACATTCTGCAACGAGCAGACAACGCTTTGCCAAATCAGGTGTGTACCCGGCCGCACATATACCCCTGGTGCGAGGGCGTGGAGTTGTTTGCTCTTGAGTAGATTGTCGACCGCGTGACGGACAAGGTCGGGATTCTGCCTCGAGAGCCATTGCTTCGTGACAGGAAACCCTTCCGGGATAAGATTCAATAGCAATTGTCGTCGGGTGGCGTTCGTGGGCATCTGTTTCCGAAAATCGTCTGTTGCGGCGATGATCGCCGCAGATCGATATTACTTTAAATACCATACCATCGGAAGGTTTGCAATTATTCCGCTTTGCGGCGATCATCGCCGCAAAGAGCATTTAGGAAACCTGGCCCTCTTCAAGCCAGCGGCCGCTCATGCCGACGAAATGACCAGCGCCATGCATGTAGGCTCCGGCCAGCCGGAAGCCATGGTTCAACGTGGGGCTGCGCGGTGCAGACATCGCGGTCATTTTCAGGACCCGCCATCGTCGCGATATAATCGCCGCAGCGATTTTGCGCACCCACGAATCTCTTTCGTATGTAGCCATCCCGGCGGTATTGATGGACCAACCGGCCGAGGCCATTTGTAATTCCGTAATATGCCCCTGAAGGATGCATGCCTGATGCAAACATCCGTGCCGAGGCAAGACTGGCCAAAGGCTCGAACCGAAGCGGGGATTGTGGGCACTCGTGGCTGGCAGAAACAACGCCACCCAGCCGATCGCCGTCTTCATTTACGCAATCGCTTTGCGCGCCCGTCGTGAATCCTTTGGCTACACCTGGCTATCTATGTTGAATTTGTGACCGCCACGCGCGCAGCGCCCTTCAACCGGGCGACAGGTTGTGGATATTGTGTATGGTTAGTTCTGTCCAAGTAAGATTTTTGCTGCCATGCCTTTGCAATGAGACTTTCAGCCCTCGCTATCGCCTTGGCCATCACGACTGGCTTGGCGGCCGCCGACGAACTTACGCCTGCCAGGATCGCTCAAAAGGTCCTGCTTGAGCGCGGCTATCCGATTGGCGCCGTCGACGGCATCTGGGGGCGCCGTTCGGCAGCCGCCATGTCCGATTTGCAGAAGCGGCTTGGGCTGCCTCAGACAGGCCAGCCGGACGCCCTGACGCTCAAAGCCCTGGTGACGATATCCAAGCCCACCGCACCAGACTTGGTCGATCGAGGTGTGAACACCGAGAAGAAGACCGACGCTGTCCCCGCACCGCCCAAAGCGGAACCAATCGTCCCGACATTGCCCAAAGGGGTCACAACACCGAACCACGATGTTCCCGAACAGGAAACTCTCGACGCGTCGGGCGGTGCTGGCCACGCAAATGCGGTGAGGCCCGACGTTCCGCCTGCTCGACGACCGATCGAGAGGTCTGCGAACAACAATGCCGCCCCTCTTCCGCCGAACGACAACAAGGACACCAAGCCGGCAAGCCTGTTGTTCGTTCTCGGATTGTCGGCCTTGGGGATCTATCTGTTTTCTCGATCCAGAGCTCGACGGCGCGCGCAGCCGGTCAGAGTCGAACCCAGTTTCGAACACGCTTCGGTACCATCGCGAAAACAGGTAACCGGCACGTCATCGCCAGTGGCCAATCGGCCTCTGACACAACGCAAAGAGCGACCGAGCCAGGTTTCAAGCCACACCGGGACGAGCGCCAGTTTGCAGCGGCACAATGCTGCCGTGGACGAATATGTCAGCGGCCATCGAAAACGCGGTCGATTCAACAGGATCGAAAATGAACTGGTCCAAGCGATCGTTGCTGAGTTTGGCGCTGATGCCAGCGGAGCAAGCCAAACCGCGGCGGCGCTTCCTGGTCTGGAGAGACACGATGCGGCGGTGAATGAGCTCGTCGTGTCCCGGGCGGTCGGAAGCCAACCTCTTCCGACCACAGCTGGTTTCCCTCAGGCCAGAGTCAACACGAAGGTTGGTAACGACGGTGGCTCGGAACCCCCGAGCCTGCAGAGACATAACGACGCAGTGTCTGAATTCGTCGCGTCCCAGCTGGCCGGCGGCCAATTCCACGCCCTTGGACCTGGCATTGCCCCAGCCAAAGGCAGCGATGGAGATCCTGGCGGCAGACCGGCCGCAGGCAACGGCCATTCGAGTGCGCAAAGCTTGCAGCAGCACAGCGCCGCGGTGACTGCATTGGTTGAGGCTCAGGCGGCCAAGGCAGGGGTCATTGACGCTGCCTCCAAACCAGACACCGGCGGGCGGCAGGACCTTGGCGGCTTGATCGCGCCAAGCTTGCACCAGCATAGTGCTGCCGTCTCCGCCTTTGTGCGCTCCCGGACGCTGGAGCATGAGCCGATCGACGCCAAGGCAGCCAGGCCTGGATGGACCAGCCTGCTTCCCGGTGCGAAGCCGCGTCGATCATCGGCATGGGTCGCGGCCGACCAGGAGGTCACAGTTGGCGGCCGTCGCCTGACTAAAGGGCTCGTTTATGTTGGTGAGCAGTTGAAGCCGCAGAATGGCTGGCTGCAGCGCGACAACTGCCTGATCGTACCGTCACTGCAGGTCGGCGCGCGCGCGGATGTCTCGGGCCAGTATCTGGACTACTGGCCGTCTTACGAACGCCTGTCGCCTTCGTCGCGGGCGGCATATCTCGACTGGCTGGCCTCCGACCGCGCAAACCCCGCGACACCCGTAGGCTATGTGTTCCTTTATTTCTACGGCCTGGAGCGCCGGCTCATGCTTGATCGGGCGATCGACGACCGCGCCGCCGTGCTCGTCGAAGTCGCGCGCTTGATCTCGGTCTATGGCGAGAACCGATCGTTCAGGCGCTACAGCGCCGAACTGATCGGCGCCGCACGTGCATTTGAAGTCATGCCGGATCATGAGGGCGAGCCCGCCATTGGGCTCGGCGATCTGCCGATCGCCGACAGGGTCGAACTCGGACGCCGGGCAAGCTTGCGCCAACCCATTCCACCCGCGCTGCTGCTCTCCCTGGCTGCCAATCATCCAGAGACGCGGCTGAAGGCCCCCGTGCGACGGCTGCCGCAACTTGTCGCCGAATGCTTCTGCGCCCGGGTCGTTCAGGATCACCCGAATGGGCTGTTGGTTACCTTGCCTCGTAATGTTCGTGCCCTCGAGGTTAATTACCGTGCAGCCAGCAGCACGTTCGAGGTCCCGGTCGTCGGTAGCGCACAAGCCATTCCCGACGTTGCGCAGTTGGCCCAGCCGCTCGGCTACGCGAGGGGGCTCCTGGCGTCGATTTCGGACGAGCTCGACGAGTATTCCCGTGAAATCGGCAAGGCCAACGGCGTCCCCACCACGCTGCTGGGATTGTCGAAACTTCCGCCTGGCTTGAGGCACAGACAGGCCGCCGCCGTGGCGCCCGATTCCCTCGCGAAACTCAACACAATAGCGGACAGCCGCCAGATCCATGGCCTCAAGGACCTGCTTGCGCTGGTTGGCCTCAAGACCGACGTGTCCACGAAGATCGGACTGCGCGATCTGTCGCGATGCCTGAACGGCTGGGGGTTCGGCCTGGTTCCTGATCCGCATTTCGTGCCCAAGATCCTGGCCGACCGCAGCGGGGTGCTGGTGTTTCGAGCGGATCCGGCCAGTTCCGCCGCTGCAGACTCCAGCGAGGAATATCGGCTCACCTACGTGACTTTGGCGCTCGGGGTCGTGATTGCCCAATCGGACGGACGACTGAGCGAGGCCGAAGGCCGGTTTCTGTCTAGGCTGGTCCTCGAGACGCCCGGCCTTGGCGACCAGGAGCGACGCCGGCTGGTCGCGGATCTTGTGTGGCTGGAGGCCAATCCGCTTGCCGTGGCCGACCTCAAGGAACATTTGCGCAAAATGACGGCGGCATTTCGGACAACCCTGATGGCGCGCCTCGTTTCCGTTGCCGCGGCCGACGGTGTCATCGATTCGAGCGAGGTGGCCGTGCTCGAACATCTGGCCAAGACGCTCGGCCTCGATCCGTCAGGCATCTATCATCAGCTGCACAGCACCAGAAGTGCTGCCGACGACGTTCCTTTGGTGGTCGCGCCCGAGCTTGCGACAGAGCACGCCATTCCATCCGAACCAAGAAAGCAAGGCGAGACCGTGAATGCCGATCGCCTTGCGGCGATCCGGGCCGAAACCGCCATGGCAAGCACATTGCTTGGCGAGATTTTCGACGACGAGGAAGAAGGCCTGGCGGCAGAGATTGCGCCAGCGCCTTCAGTCAACGGCGAACTCGATCAGCGACATCGCGCCCTGCTCGACGAATTGGTCACCCAAGGCCAATGGCCGCGCGGCGACTTCGACCGCCTGGTTCGCCAGGCCGGCCTCATGCCTGGCAGCGTCATTAGCAAGCTGAACGACTGGTCGATCGATCGCTGTGACGAACTCGTCCTTGAAGGGGACGACCCGATTGTGGTCAATAGCGCAGCAATACTTGAGAGTGCTTGACGATATGTCCCAGAAGGCAACGATCAAACCACGCGATCGCGACACGATCATCCAGGCCCTGAGAGCCGGTGTCGTGCCGCGCCATGGCCTGCAACATATTCAGGTCGGACGACAGCGCGAGATCCAGGCGGTAGTCGGCGATATCGACCGGATCGCCGCGGGCGGATCCTCGGTCCGCTTCATCATTGGAGCCTATGGCGCCGGCAAAACCTTCTTCCTGTTTCTGGTCCGCCAGATTGCCCTGCAAAGAAAGCTCGTCGTGCTCCAGGCGGACCTCGGCCCCGATCGCCGCATCCACGCCACGGGCGGGCAAGCGCGCTCGCTCTACGCAGAATTGGCGAGAAGCCTTGCAACGCGAACCGCGCCGGACGGAGGAGCGCTGAGAAGCGTCATTGAGACGTTCATCGCGCAGACCGGCGAGCTGTTACCCGGTCAGCCGATCGAGCAGGCGATCAACTCCCGCCTGGCCCCGCTGCGGGAAATGGTCTCGGGCTACGACTTTGCCGCCGTTGTCGCTGCCTATGCCCGGGGCTACGAGGAAGGAAACGAGACGCTTCAGGAGGCAGCACTTCGCTGGCTGCGCGGCGAATACACCACCAAGACGGAGGCCCGCGCGGACCTCGGTGTGCGAACCATCATCGACGACATGGCCTTTTACGATGCCTTGCGGCTTTTGGCCAAATTTGTGCGGATCGCAGGCTTCGCCGGACTGCTGGTGTGCCTCGACGAGATGGTGAACCTCTACAAATTGCAGAACGCGCAGGCCCGCAAGCAGAATTACGAGCAGATCCTGCGCATGTTCAACGACAGCCTGCAGGGAACGACGGAAGGGCTTGGCTTGCTGTTCGGAGGCACTCCGGACTTTCTGCTCGATACACGTCGGGGGCTATATTCCTACGAGGCCTTGCAGTCCCGCCTGGCCGGCAATAGCTTTGCCTCCGATAACCTTATCGACATGGGCGGCCCGGTCATCCGTCTGCAGAGCCTTGCTGTCGAGGAGCTGCTGCACCTTCTGGAGCGGCTTCGGGACGTGTTCGCCGCTGGAGACAAGGCAGCCTACCTTGTCCCGGATGAGGCCCTGCAGGCGTTTCTTGAGTATTGTCGATCTAAGATCGGCGAGGCCTACTTCCAGACCCCGCGAAACACAGTCAAGGCCTTCGTCGATCTGTTGGCCGTGCTCGAGCAGAACCCTTCGAGCAACTGGCGCGAGCGGCTGGGCGTGATGGAGATTGCTCCCGATAACGGCGCGGTGGCGGACCGGTCTTTCCTTCCCGACGACAACGGCGTTGACGACGACCTTGCCACCCTCCGGCTCTGACGGCATCGCCGCCTTCGAGAGCCTGGCGGAGCCTGTCCGGCGCTGGATCTGGAAGCAGAGATGGTCGAGCCTGAGGGACGTGCAGGCCAAAGCCGTTCCGGCCATCCTGCCAGGTGGCGACGTCATCGTGTCGGCGCGGACCGCGGCCGGAAAGACCGAAGCTGCGCTTTTGCCGTTGTTGACGCGCGTCCTGCGGCGGACTGAGCGTAAGCCTGGCTTCGACATCCTGTATGTCAGTCCGCTCAAGGCGCTCATCAACGATCAGTATCGCCGCCTGGAGAGCCTTTGCGAGGATTGCGAGGTCTCGTTGCATCGCTGGCACGGCGATGTCTCGTCAGACGCCAAGCAAAGGGCCCGGTCACGGCCCTCGGGAATCGTGATCATCACGCCCGAATCCCTGGAAGCAACTCTGATCTGGCGCGGGGCGGACGTACCGCAGTTGTTCGGCGCGCTGGAGGCGATCGTGATCGATGAGCTCCACGCCTTCATCGGCCGGGAGCGCGGCATGCAGTTGCAATCCATCCTGACCCGTATCGAGATCGCCGCCGGACTTGATCGTGTCGATCGTATCGGGCTCTCGGCGACGCTGGGCGACATGCGGCTAGCGGCCGACTTTCTCCGACCAGGTGGCGGCGACAGCGTGCGCCTGGTCGAAGGGAAAGATGAAGGCAACGGCCTCAAGTTGCAGGTTCGCGGCTACGCTAAGCCGGTCCGGACTGTCGAGGCCGATGCCGAACAGGCGCAGTCTTCCGGCACCTCGACGGTTCACAGCGACGTTGTCGGTGACATCTTCCGGTTGCTCAGGGGGCGCAGCAATCTGTTTTTCGCCGGTTCCAGGCAGCGGGTCGAAGCCTATAGCGACGCGCTGCGCGAGATGTGCGAGCAACAAGGGCTGCCGAACGAGTTCTTCGCCCATCATGGCAATCTGGCGAAGGCCGAGCGCGAGGACGTCGAGGAGCGCCTGCGGGAAAGCGCCCGGCCGAGCACCGCGATCGCAACCTCGACGCTCGAGCTCGGCATCGACCTCGGCGACGTGGAGACCGTCGCCCAATTGGGTCCAGGCTTTTCAGTCTCGTCGCTGCGCCAGCGGCTGGGACGGTCCGGCCGCCGGCCAGGCAATCCCGCCATCATGCGCATGTTCATCATCGAGGAGGATCCGGACAGAGTGGGCCATCCGGTCGACCGTCTACGCCTGGAGCTTGTCCAGGCGATCGCAATGGTGGAATGCATGCTGAAGGGCTGGGTGGAACCGCCCGACCCGGCCGGGCTGCATCTGTCGACCTTACTGCATCAGACCTTGTCGCTGATCGTTCAGGCGGGGCCGTTACGGGCAGCCACCGCTTACAAGGTGCTTTGCGGGCGCGGACCTTTCCGGAGGGTGAGCCGCGATATCTACGCGCAGTTGCTGCGCTCCATGACAAGCGCCGACCCGGCGCTCATCGAGATGTCCGGCGATGGCGAGCTCATGCTCGGCAAGGCCGGTGAGCAGCTCACCTACGGGCACGAATTCTACGCCGTCTTCGAAACACCGCTCGACTATCGTGTGCTGCACGGATCAAGACAGCTTGGCGTGCTTCCGCTCGACCACGTCGTGGCGCCGGGCCAGACGCTGATCTTCAGCGGCCGGCGCTGGAGGGCCAAGGACGTCGATGACAGGGCCCGCGTGATCCTGGTGGAGCCCACGACAGCGGCATTGCCGCCAACGTTTGGCGGTGACTTTGGCGGCGTACATGACACGGTTGTCGCTGAGATGCGCTCGCTGCTCAGCGGGTCCATGGTGCCAGTCTATCTCGACCCCATGGCGCGGCGCATGCTTGAGGATGCGCGACAGGCATTCATCGACTTGTCGCTTGACCGCAACGCGATGGTGCCGGTCGGCCGCGGCGTGTACGTCTTCCCATGGGTGGGTACCAGGAGGCTCGACACGCTTGCCGTCGCGTTGCTTGCCGACAATTTCGAGGTCGCAGCCGATTCACACCGCCTGGAGGTCGACGACTGCTCCGCTCCGGGACTGCTGGATGCCTTGCAGGCAATACTGACCGGTCCCACCCATGAACCGCAGGAGCTCGCACAGATGGTAGCCAAGCCGGCGATCGCGAAGTTCGACCGCTATCTGAGCGCGGAATTGCTCGGCGAGGTCGCGCTGGCCGAGCGCCTCGATATTGCTTCCCTGCCGGCTGTCATTGCGCGAATTCTCGACCCTCCTGAGTGAGGTTGGTGACAAGCTGGCCATTCAATACCGTCGCCATTTCGAGGTACCGACAGAACGCGTTGGCCAACTGCATCTGCCGTGGCGTCCGGCAGTCGGGCTCGAAGACGCTCGGACTTGCAACGACGATGCAAAGGCATTTCGCCCGCGACGTCGCCACATTGAGCCTGTTGGCGCTGTACAGGAATTCCATGCCCCGTGGCGCATCGGCATAGCTCGAGGTGGTCACCGAATAGATGACGATAGGCGCTTCCTGGCCCTGGAACTTGTCCACCGTCCCGACGCGTGCGCCCGGCAAGCGGTCCTGGATCTCGAAGACCTGGGCGTTGTAGGGAGCGATGATGAGGATGTCTTCCAGCTTGAGCTGAGCTTCCACCCCTTCACGGTCCCTCCAGCGCGCGCCTGCATTCAGGATTTCCTCAACGACTTTGCCTACCCGGTCCGCTTCTTGAGGGCTTACGCTCTGATTGCCGGCATGAGGCACGGGAATGTAGCGCAGGCCGGCACCGCCGAACGGACCGTCCATCAGGATGGACTGGTTCTCCAGGCCGGGGCGTGGATGCAACCTGCCTTCGTAGAAGAGCTCCGAGGTATAGGCGCAGATCGAAGGATGCAGGCGCCAGGTCTGGTCAAGGAACAACCCCTCCTCCTCGCCTATCGTCTGGAGTCCAGCCAACAGATGCTCGAGGGCCGAGACGTCGGCGCCTTCCGGGTGCGTGCCCTGCATCGGCTGCTCGAGCTGCTGCGGATCGCCAAGCAGGACAAGGCCTGTCGCGGCCGGCGAGATCGCCAGCACATTGGCGAGCGACATCTGCGCGGCCTCATCGATGAACAGGACGTCGACGGCGCCGACAGCATCTGGCCGCGACCACAGCCATCCCGTACCGGCAACGACATGCGCGTCTCTCCCGATTGCGCCCAGGGCCTGGGCGTTGTCGGTCGAAAACGAGATATGGGCGGTGTCCGGGATTTTCTCGGCCACTTTGTGCACACACCGGAGATCAATCCCCTGCCGTGCCGCTTCCTCGATCGCGGCGTCTAGCAGGTTGCGAATGACCTTGTGGCTGTTTGCCGTGACGCCGACGCGTCGCCCTGCTCGAACCTGCTCTACGATCATCCGCCCGCCGGTGTAAGTCTTGCCGGCGCCGGGCGGCCCCTGAATCGGCAGGACGCCGTCAAGTGCCGTGACGAGGCGGCATGCGGCCGCCGCAATCGCCTCATCAGGCCTCCGCAACGGAGCGCCGCCGACATCCGGCGGCAGCCGTTGCAGAAGATCGCGTGCCGCCTTGAAAGGTCCGGATCCGGATATGCCGTGCAAGGCGACATGCTCGCCGATCCTGACCAGGGATTCCGCCAGCACCTTGCTGTCTACGTCGCCATGTTCGAACACTGCGCCGGGATGAACCGCAGCGGTATCGCCCCGCTTCTTGACGTCAATCAACCGGTTTTCGAGATCGACCTCCACCACCTTGCCAAACTTCCCGCCGCCGACGCTGCGCAAGTCTTCTCCGCCGCGAAACTCGGCCTCCTGCGCGGGGAACTGATAGCGATGAACCGGCGCCTTGGCCGTTCCCCCCACAGCCTCCTTGAAGGTCAGGCCGGAGATCGCCGCCCGTTCATCGAACAGCTCTTCGACCGAAAGGCCTGCAAGGCGGAAATACTCCCACCAGGTGGCTTTCTTCTCCCGCCGATGCCAGTCCAGGAGATTGGCAAGGACATATTGGCCGTGCTGGGCAGCCGTCCGCTGAGCGGCGTCGACCGGGATGTCATCCATCAGGCGCGCCGCCAAAGCCTCGATCCGGGCCTGCCGGGCGGTGAGCTCCGGCGTCGCTTCCTCGGGCACGAGGGCCGGGCGCGGAACGGCCGCGCCGTCGCTTATGGCACCCGCGCGCAGGCCCTCGAGCCAATCGCGAAGGCTCGCAGTCGAGAGACAGTCATCCCGGTTGTAGCCGGTCACCACTTCGCGATCGGCCTGGGTGATGCCGGCCGGATCGCCGAGCTCGAGGCAGGCCTGCACCTTGCTCAGCGCATGATTTGCGTCCTGCAGCGCCACGCCTCGGACGAAGCCGAACAAAGGCTCCAGCTTCTTGATGGAATAGCTTTCGACGCTCGCCCGGACCGCGTGCCGGACCACCCCGTAGAGGTCGACGAGGATCTGACCGCGCAGCAGCGCATCGACCTGCTCCTCGCGGGTCGCGTAGCGCCCCATGAGCCGTTTGAGGGCACCCGGCTCATAGGGTGCGTAGTGATAGACGTGCAGATTGGGGTGATGCTGGCGACGCTCGGCAACAAAGTCGATAAAGCGCTCGAACGCCTCCTTCTCCTGCGCCGGCGTGAAGCACCAGTCTGCAACATAGCTCAACTCGCTCGAGCCGGTCCGGAAAGCATAGCCAAACAGATATTCCCGTCCGCCCTCACCAACGAAGGGGTCGCCCTCGAGATCGAAAAAGACGTCCCCATGGTCGGGTTCAGGAAGGCGGCACAGGCCAAATCCGGGTTCAACCGGCAACCGCTCATGCAGGAGCTTCCCGTGGGCGCGGCCCATCATCTGGATCCGCGCCTGCTCCCGAATTCGAACATAGGAGGACGTCGCACCCCGGTCGGGCTTCCAAGGCAGGGGAAGAGCGAGTTCGGCGAGCGCCGTCATCGTTGCGACACCACGGCGCTCGAGTTCGTTTCGCTGGGTGGCGCTGATGCCGGCAACCAGCGAAAGGTGGTCGTCCTCGTGCCGGCGCTGATCGCATTGCCTGCGCCAGCGGCAGATGTCGCAATATGGCACCGGCTCGGGGTAGACATTTTCGCCGGCATCAAGCGCGGCCTGAAGCCTGCTTCTGACATAGCGAAAGTAGGCGGCGTAGTCGCTCAGGCGAAACTGTTCCGGGCGGAACTCGGTCAGAGGCGCCACGACATAGGCAAACTCCGGCTTGAGACCCTGCACCTCGGCGAGGAGGTCGGAATAAAGACAGAGCTGGAGAACCGTCCCGCCCTTGGTCTCGCGGGCGAGCTTGGTGTCGATGACTTCATAGGACCAGGCGCCGAGCTTGCTGGGGACTTCGATGCGGCGAAGAATGTCGGCGCGCCCAGCGAACGGAGCGATCCGCAGGGCAGCCTGCACAATGACCGGCGCGCCGGCGCGCATGGCACCCAGCGTAGCGGCCATAGCCTGCCGGTCAATCCCTGTTCCCTCGATGAGGGTTACCGCCAACCCGGAGGCGCGTAGATGATCGACGTAGGCGGCTTCGTGCTGGGCGCCGCGCTGCTGAAGGATTTCAAGCAGCGGGTCCCAGACATAGGGTTTCTTCAACGCGCCGTCGGCGACGAGGCGGTCGAGCGCCGTCAGATGGCCGCAATTTAAGTGACCGACAAGGTCGGACGCGCTCAGCTGTATATCTTTGCCGATTCTATGCATTGTAATAACCTATTTAAATTCGGCAGTCCCCTAGATTGTAAGCAGAATATGACTGTGTCATCACCTCCCTGACAGGCAGTACGGGCACGATCCTATCCATGTTGTCTATAGTGAATATAACAATTCAACAATATTGCAGAGATGCCAGATCGTGAGCCCCCAGATCACTGGTGAGGCAACTTCAATTCAGCTGCTGCCGAGTTCATGGACTGACCGCGCAGAGAAGTCCAATGCGACCGGATCACTGCTGAGGGCATCGCTCGTGTCACGACAACCATCGTCACGGTCGACGCCCGGGGCGGAACGTGGTTTTGCGCCACGCGATACCGGCTCATTCTTCCCCAAGGCCGGCGTGACGGATGAAAAGCTCGATCACCTCTGTTTCCCAGCCGGTTCCGGGCGCAGCCGCGTCGCTGCGCCTTGTTTGCCGACGGAGCTGTTGAGCAAGCGCTGTACCTCGGCTTCGACGCGGTTTGGCGCGAGGCCGGCCACGCCGAATCTGTCAAAAAGGGACGCAAGCAATGGCGTGAGGCACTCGGCCAGCCGGTCCCCGATGGCATCGGCGGGGATCCTTGCCTCCAGTACCGCCTCGTCGCTTCGCGCAGCGTGGCCCTGGACAATCAGGTCGTTGAGCGGGTTTGCCCACGATCGCAGGACGCGGCCGGTAAGCCCCGTGAACATGGCGCGGAAATGGACTACCACGGAAGCATCCGGACCTTTCCGCAGCAACGAGGCAAGACTTTGCGCATGCAACAAAACCTCGCCCATGCGCCATAGAGGAAGCGTCGTGTCGAGGATGCTTCCAGCCGGGAATGTTTCCTCACCATCCTCCTGATAGCCGCGGATGAGAAACATTTGTCCCGACGGCGCGGCCCGCCAGAAATCGCAGAATGCGGGCCCGCCTAGCCCGCGCTTGATCTCATCGCTTTCGGGTGGAAGCCAGCATTCTATCATTCCATCGATCTCGTATGGTTTGATGGCTTCCCGCGTCGGAATCCAGAATGGCGGCCAACCCGTCTTCCTGACCAAGGCCTTTTGCAGGACAAGTTCGAAGGTGGACGGCTCCAGCGTCTTGAGATCGCCCTCAAGCCAGTAGTCGAACCGGTACCAGCCATTCGGAAAACGCGCCGGCGAATCCTGCGGAAGCGGAGAGACCAGTTCACGCCAGCGTTCGAACGCATCTCGCACAAATCGAGCCTGGGTATCTTCTTCGGAAGGCTCGTCGACCAACCCTACCACGCGCAGAATGTCGAGCGCCTTGGCGAGCGTGAGTGTCGTTTCGCCACGTTCAAACGCCGCCATCGTGGGATGGCTTACACCCGCCAGGGCTGAGTGCTCCTTTTGCGTCAGGCCTTCGGCCTTGCGACGGCGCAGGGCCTCTTCTACCAATCGCTGCCACGCGAGCGGGACTATGGTTCCAGTATTCTCAGGCATGAATTGTCCACGATCTCCTTGAACCTGTGGACGAAACCGTCGGGCGCCTCGGCTTCAGGCGGGCGAATGATGGGCGCGGCCTTCTCCACCTGGCGTTTCAACTGGTTCAATGTCTGGTCGACAGCCCTGTCGGGAAGCCCGATCTCCCTGCCGAAAGCACGAAAAGTCGCCTGATTGGCTGCGTCCAGATGGATCTTCTGGCCACTGATCGACAGCGCCAGGGTCTGGTCGAATCCGTCATAGAGCGCGGTATTGACCACATCATAGGCAGGAGATAGCCGCAGGCCCGTCGGCGTCTCCAGCAGGGAGAAGTTTTTCAGATGGGCATCGCAGTTTCCAACCAGAGTAAACACGATCAGCCGGCTGAAAAACCTCAGCAGGTCGATCGGCGCGCGTGAAGAATGCCGGCGGATGATTGCAGCAATATCCTCATAGGCCGCATCATACTTGCCGGTATAGTCCCGTCCCTTTGGTTTGCCGAGGATCTGGGCGCAGTCTTCCAGACGCAGCTTCTCACCGTTGGCTTTGCGGTCGAAACGGGTGACGATGAGCGCCGTCTCGTCGACGGCGGCGATGAAAGCGGTCTGGAATGCCGTCACGTCCCTTTCCCCGAGAACAGCTGCGGCCCACCTCAGGCTCAGGAGTTCGTTGCGAACGAGACTGTCTATCCGGTCCGAATTGAATTTTGCGATGTAGGGCGCGGATCCCGCAGCAGCTGCGGGAATGAATTTGCTTTCCTCGTCCTTGGTCACGAGCAGCTTCCTTTGAACGCCGGAGACCGTGCGTCCGGGCGTGGCCGTTGCCTCGGTGATTTCGGGAAGCTTCGCGGCATCCTCAGGCGGCCGGATGCTGACCGCCCCGATACAGTCGCGGCCGTAACGAAGCAGCAGCCCGAGATCGTCTTCTTCAAGGAGATGCGCCGACCGGGCCTGTTGCTCGCGAAGCCATCCCTCCGGCCCCAGGTGCTGGAAGAATGGGTGCAAACCGCCCTGCCATTCGTGCTCGCGCTGGGTGGAAGGCAAGCAACAGGCGATATCGCCTTTATTCCAGCCCGGATGGTAGGCAAAGCGCGTTCCGCCGTTGGCCGTTTCCACCAACGAGCCAGCGGTTTCGTCCTTGAACAAAATGTCAGCGCTTCTCAACACCATTCAGCTTGGCCTTCACTTTCGGTTTGCAGCATTGTTTTCAAGGATAGAAACTCATTCATAGCTGCAATATGGTTGCCGATCGTTAAAAAATCAATCTATGGCTTAATTCTTTTAATCCTAGAAAAATTCTGAAGCCATAATTTCAAGTTTTTGACCAATTCCATGGCAAAATCCCTCCTGTGGAGCCAAGAGAGAGAAAAACCCTACCGCAGCAGGCCGATACGATCATGCCGCCAGCCGTCATCACGACAGGACCGTTCGGATCGCCGGCCGCCAAATACCACCGAGGCTTGAACCGACCGGCGCGCACCACGAAAGCCCTCGTAGGCCATCGGCCTGCGGGCATTGGAAATTTCACTTGCGGCGCGCGAAAACGGCGCCAAGCCTCGCAGCTACTTCTTTACATGCTGCTTCTGCGCGCGGGCATCCTTTTCGGATTTCAAACTCGCGCCAGAGCCGGCAACTCCTGCGGCCTTTGGCTTGGGCGCCTGCTTCTTCGGATCAGCCTGGTCTTTTTTCGCCATGACGAGCTCCTTACCAAATCCTCAGAAAGAAATACGCTGCGTGAAGCGCGATGCCGGTCGCCAGACAATAGGAAGCCCACAACAGGGCGTCAGCACGGCGATCATTGACCTTGCTGTTGCGCTCCGTGGCTACGGAAAAATCCGCAATCCGCAAATCAAAGAACCGCTCGTCGGTCATGCCCTCATGTTCCGGAAACTGCCCGATGACGTCGTCAGGGCTGTTCAGCGCCTCAAAATTGGCGACGCGACCTCCCCAGACAATCATCAGGAACCCGCAGAGCATGCTGCCTATCGCAGCGGCAAGCACGACCTTGGTGACCCAAGGCAGGTTTCCTGATCTATCGGCGATGTAAATGATAAACGCGGAATAGAACGTGATCAAAGACAACAGCCTGCCCGAGTGCTGATTGAGAGTGCCTTCGCGCGAGTTCTCTTGATCGTAAAGGAGTCTGAAAAAATCATACTGCCCCTGCGTGGCCATGGCACCCTCGCTTCGTATGACTTGCTCATCGCTGGACGCAAGTGTCCAGAACTTGCGAGGTTTGCTGCAAGCCCAGAACAAGCAATCTTGCTCCAACTCAAGTATAAATTTCAACAGGCTCCGACAGTAATTGACATGTTTCTTTTGCAGGCTTAACCATTGGCCTCTGGCACACCAATCCAACGATGGCGTTCGAGCTTCCGCGCTGCGCTGATTCTGATGACGGGGCAGGTCGCTCGACACCATGGTTGACGTCAGGAATTCCCGCCATGGATCATCCCGGCCCTCGGAACGAACAAACCGGTCTCTACAATTGGCTGGGGACGAATGCGAGGCGCTTCGTTCGCTGGTGGCGGAGGTTTGACGCCTTTGTAAACCAGCCGCTGCCCAGAGGCCGGGCGTGGTACTGGACCTGCGTCGCGCCAGATGGGTACGCGTGGTTTGTGCCGGTCCTGTCGGCCATGTTGATCGCGGCCATGGCCCTTGGCCCCACAATTCGGTTCGTGCCCGCCACAGTCGCGCTGCTAGCCCTTGGACTCCTGCTGCTTCTAGCGTTGCATATCGCCGCGTGGTTTCAACCATGGGTCCAGAGAAATCTGCTTGCCGGGCAACTCGCGATCCTCGTGATCCTCGTCACGCCACTGCTCGTTCTGGCCCGCCCGAAACCTACAATGAGCATTCGGGGGCCCTGCGCCTGCATGTCGGCATCGTGATCACCATCATCGTAGTCGTCGCGCTTGCTGCAGCAAGGTGGGTGGCCGCGCGGTTGTTCAGCGTTGTCGGAAGAAACGACCTCTCCCGGGCGCTTCCCAAGGTCGAGTTGTTTCCGCCAACGGATCGGTATGACTTCATAGGCACCAGCCCCACGGCCGCGCTGGTTTCGGCGTGGCTCATCGTGCCGGTCCGTTACCCGGTTGAGCTTCTTTTGCCCGGATCGCTGCTCGTGCTGTTCGTGCCCGACCGTTTTCTGTGGTCGGTATTTGTCATCGTCGGCTTCCTGGTGTGGTCGGCACTCTTCCTTGGCATGCTCTTCGAGAGATTGATGGAGGTTCTCAAAACCATCGGTCGTCTCTTTTTCGTCGGGCCACAACTCGCCATCAGCCTGCTCGTCATTGTCGTTGCCCTGGCGCGTTTGGCAGACGTTCATTACGTCACATACCTGTTCAATGCCGGTAGCGGTGGCTACGGCAACACCAAGATCATGGCCTATCTCGCGCTGTCGTATGTGGGGGCTTGGTACTACGCATTCTGGTGCGATCAATTTGCGGCGCGCAGGGTCATTTGCCTGCTTGGCGGCAGCGAATGCTCCGACCCGCCGTTTGAGGTGAGGTATCGCTATGACGGGAGGCCGAACCTCAGTCCGATCAAAGAGGAAGACCGTATCATTGCGCTTCACGGAGCCGGGCGACTAAAAATTCAGGGCGAGTACAAGGAGGGATACGAGGCCCGGGGGATTGCCTTGCAATTCCAGACCCCTTCCGAACTGCTCGAAATTTTTCGCAGACAGATCGAGCAGATGCCGCAAACAAAGTCGCTGGTCTCCGATCCGCTACCGAGCGTGCGCGACTTCCAACGCTCGGCCCGGGTCTTTCCGGTGATTACCAGCGCGCTTGCGTTCCTGCTGATAGCGGGGCCATCACTGCTGTCCTTTTTCTACGCGGCGCAGCCGGCGGAGCTCGAAATCCACCTGACTACGGCAAGGAATCTCAATCCCGCAAGTTTCCTGCTGTCTGACAGCCCGGCGACGGGCGTTTGCCCACCGCTAGGCCCGAACGATGCCAGGATCGCGGTGGTGGCCTCAGGCGGCGGCACACGTGCTGCGATATACACTGCATCGGTGCTACGCGGCATCGCAGAACAGGGCAAGATATGCAACGTGGTTCTCGTCAGCGGCGTATCGGGCGGCAGCGCCGCTCTGGCTTATTTCGCCTTGCATGAGGGCGAATTACGGCGGCCCGGCTCACTTGATGAAGTATCTTGGGGAAAGTTCTCTGACGTCATGGCAAGCCCTTTCATCGAGGATGTCCTGGATCGGGCGAGCGATTTGAGGACAACTTTTGGAAGGCGAAGCTGGCAACCCGCGGCGTGCGATGAAAGCCCTCAGCAAAATGAGCAAGTTTCCGGCTGGATGCCGGCAAGGAGCCGGTTGGGCAACATTCTGGCGGAGTCTTTTGTCTGCAAGATGGGTGCAGCAGCAATGGGAGCCCCCCATTTTGGCTTGATGCTGAATACGTCGTTGCTAGGCTCGTTCGACGCAAAATCCTGCAACGCCACAAATCTTCCACTGCCGGAACTCATTTCCAAATGCGGCAGCGTGCTCGACGGCGGCGTGGCCGGCGGGCGGTTGGTGCTGACGAACCTCCTGGCGCCAAAGCAAGGGGGGGCTGACCCATCATCCGTAATGAAGATCGTTCCCCTCGATGATGAAAACATCTCAATCGCACGTGCAGCCGCGCTAAGCGCGAATTTTCCGCCGGTGTTCTCTGACGCCGCTATCGATGTGGTGCCCGAGGGACAGCGCTATGGCGGGCAGCGCTATTGGGTTACCGATGGCGGCGCCGTCGAAAACCGCGGTGCAATGACTCTCTATCTGTTTATTCGGGATGCGGTGAAGCATCTGACGAAATCTTCACGTCTGGCCCCGCTTCGTATCGTGATCGCCGACGTGACGGCATCAGCGGGAGCCTACGAGGAGAGCTTCGGCTTCAATTCGGTGCTCGGGGCGGGCGGACAACTCGGCCTAGGAATGGAAGGAGAGGTGTTTTCCGACATAAAGGACACGTACTGCGACCATGGTTCGGTCGCCACTGTCCATGAGATTCCCATGCCGAAAGTCCTGCGCGACGGAATTGGCACCCACTGGCTGCTTCCGGGGTCATTGACCTTCACTTTTCCCGACCAGGCTGCACGGACGCTGTACGCGGCCGACGTGCAGGAACTCGTTCTCGCATTGCATAGCAAGAGCAGTCGCGAGTTTGATCACCCTGACGACGCCAACACGGTGCTCGAGTGGGCCAAAGAAGATCCCATCCACAACAAAAACTGGAACGACTTTCTAGAGGTGCTTTCGACCAACAATCCACACGACCTCACCTGCGATAGGCAGCCAAAAGGCGGCGCCGTTTTTCTCCAGTAGTGCATTGCGCACCGATCGGCGACAAGCGGCCAATCCTCAGCCACCCGCCTGCCGCATGGCCTCGGCCTGAAGCCGGGCGTAGACTCCTTTTTGCGCAAGAAGGTCTGCGGGACTGCCTTGTTCGACTACGCCGTTCGGGCCCAACACGACGATATGCGAAGCAATTCCGGCGAAGACCAGCTTGTGGCTGATGAGGAGCACGGTCTGCCTGGTCGCCTGCCAGTGCTTTTCGATCGCCGGTGCGATATCCGACATCGTGAATACGTCAACGCCTGCCATTGGCTCATCCAGGACGAGGATTTCCGCCTGGTCCAATAGGATACGTGCTGCTGAAAGCCGCTGGGTCTCGCCTCCGGAGAGGTTCTTGGCATCCCACCTTAGCCGCCCGGTCCCTCCCGGCTTCAGATTTACCATGTCGAGTACACGTTCCAGCTCGGCGTCCGAGAATTCGACTGCCTCAGACGCAAGCCGAAGGTTTTCCTCGATCGTGCCGTCGAGGATCTGATCGAGCTGCGGGGCGTAGCTCATGGCCCGGAGAAGGTAGCGGGAAGACCAGTCGGGCAACGGGGATCCGCCAATGTTCACAATGCCGCTGTCGGCTTTCAGAAAGCCGAGGCAAAGCCTGCCAAGCGTGGTTTTTCCGCAGCCCGAAGGGCCAAGGATGAGCGTGGTGGAATTTGCTGGAATGGTCAGATTGAAATCGTGCAAAACTGCCTTGGCAGAGCCAGGGGGCGTGTATTTGACCTGGTCGAGGATGATGGGACATCCCACTATCCACCCGTCCGATCTGCCATCGTCAGCGGAACCTTCCTTGACTCCGAGAACAGCAACGAACGAGGCTACCACCGCCTCGCTACGTCGGATCGCGTCATAGCCACTGATCAGTTCGCGCGCCGGCGCCAGCAGCGTTCCATAAAACGTTATTGCGAAAATGACTGGAACAAGGGGAGTACCCCTATCATCCGGGGTTGTTATGAACTGCGGAAGGTTGATCGCCAGGGCAATGATCAGTCCGAGGAGAAGGAGTTGGCCCCATTTGTTGATGAGATCCTGAATGGCGGCGTACCGGCTCTCGACGCCGTCGGTGTTCGCCTGCAACAGGGCGACCGAGCCGACCAAATCCTGCAGGACGGCCTTGTAACGGTCCGCCTTGTCGAAGGCCAGGAGGACCTCGCGTGCGTTGAGCAATTCGGTGGTGCGGGACTGAAGCTCGTTGACGGAAGTGTCGAGCGACCTGCGGCTTTTCTTGAGTTTGCGTGCAAGCATTTGCGATACGATAACCTGAACCGCAATGATGCAGACGCAGGCTATGGTAATCACCACAACCTTTGCACCACTGGTGGCAATGGCCGATACCAGCGCGAGCAACTGCTGGGCACAAGTGAGAAGGTACGTGTAGGTGTTGCTGACCGAGTCGGCCCCGCGGTTGATGGATGAAGCCAAAGTGACGTTGCCAGTCGCGTAGTCAGGTCTGTCATTTGCCAACGCGATGTCGACCGCGCCGGCCCGGTCGAAACATCGTGCAAAAGCATCGGCGCGCAGCTGGCGATAGATCTCCGAGCTGATCACAGCGCGTGCCCGGCCGCTGACCGCGGCAACGAAGGCTATGACTAAAGCGAGTACGAAGCACGTGAGCAAGGCGCCGACCACGTTCCCCGCCACGCCGGATTGCCAAAGGTACTTTGCGACCGGCGAGGCCGTCTGAGGGAGGTGTTCGAACGAGCCCCAAAGCATATCGCTGCTCAAAGGACTGACGGATGAACGCTCGTTGCCCAGACGGTTGACGATCAGCGAAAGAAGCTCCGCAAAGGTCGTCGCCGCGGCGCCAGTGACAAACCCGGCACCACTCACGATCAACAGGAGAACCCACCTTCTGCGCAGGATGACGCCAGCACTTCGCCGGGTGACCTGTATCAGTTGCCAACCGTGACCTTTGAATAATCTCGTCATGCCCCCTCTCCAGTCTCACGGGAAACCCGCCAGAAATATTACTGCGATCTGCCAGTGATATCCAGCAGGCCAGAACGGCTTGGGACAAAAGAGAGGCTCATCCGCTGAAATTTGCCAGGTCTATTCTATCGTTGGTTTTGGTTCCCGCGCTTGCCTAAAGTGACTGGGTGAGTTCCGTCCAAAGAAAATGCGTTGCGGTCAATGCGAATTTCCGACCTCTGTATTTTTACGCCTCGTGTCAGCATTGGGCACAGGCCGCACTTCCATTCGAAAGAAAGGACACCTGTTCACGCCCGAAACTTGCTTCCCTTGCCTAAGTCATCTCTTCCACCGTGGCATGAATTCGACTAAGGGAAATACCGGGTTCATTGACTAGGAGGCGTTGGGGACCGTGCTCGACAATCCGTGACGGGTTCGCCGCGGGCACGCCGCGGGCATCCAAACGGCTTCGCAAAGAGCAACCGCCGTGGCGACGCGGCGCACGGCGTGCGCCAGCCGCAATCACGAAACAGACAAGGAAGATGTGCGACGCCGCCCGATGCCGGGGTTGTCGGCAGCCCGCGCAACAGGCTGGACATGTCTTAAGGCGATCGAAGAATGCCATTGCTCTTTTGCAACATCGCATGGATGGAGCATTATGCGGGGAGAGATCCCGAGGATCCGCCCAGGGGCGGGGGACGTTTCCCGGAGACCGAGGGCTATTGCGGGGAGGAACTGAACTTCCTTGCCTGCGAAGATGGCTACGTCTATGGCCACTTCGAAACCATAAAGGGCGAAGAGGACCGGCTGGTCAATATCGAGCGTCTGGGGGCCGGCCCCAACGACGAATTCCTTGACGGCGTGGATATTGTCTGGACGGCCCCCGTCGAGGGCCGCGATCCGCGCTGCGTGGTGGGCTGGTACCGCAACGCGCGCATCTACCGTGACCGGCAAAGGTTCAACGGCCAACATCCGTCGACCCGGCACATGGTCGATGAGATCATCAGCTTCCGCGTCAAGGCAAGGACCGAGGATGTCCGGCTGCTGCCGCCCGATCAGCGAGGCAAGACTCTGGAGCGGGGCCCCGGCTGGAGCGGCCAGGTCAGTTGGTGGTACGCGGAGGACTCAAAGAACAGGAAGGCGCAAAGTTTCGTCCGCGCCATCAAGGAGCTTCTTGAGGAACGGTCAAAACCGAATGGACGCAAGCCGGCGGTCGAACGAAACAAGAGGCGAGCCGGCGAAGCCGCTTCCAGCGCCTATTCGCGCTATGTCAGCGCGTATGAAGCAGTCATCAATCCGCGTCATAGCAAGCTGCAGCGGAAATTCGAACGGTGCCTGACAGGTCTCTATCCGGGCGTCGTCTTCCCTCCGACCTTTTGCGACGACCTGCGCTATATTGATGACAGGGGCGAGGAGGTGATGGTTGAGATCAAGCCGACCGACCGACGACCCTGAGGTTAGCGATCCGAGCGGCAATCGGACAACTCCTCGACTACAGGCAGCACCAGCGCTGGACCGGCAAGCAGCTGATCGTCGTTGAGAACCAGGTGACGAACGCCGACGACCGGGCGCTCGCCTTTGACAATGGCTTCGGGCTGGCCTGGCCGAGCAAGGGTAGCGGTTTCACCTTTGCCTGGCCTGATAAGCGGGCGGGAGCCCGGCGCTGAGGTCGCAACCAGGCGCAGAATTTCCCGCAGCCGTGCTCCCCAGCGCACTAAAGTGTTTCATCCCGAGTTTTAATGGTGCACTATTTTCCTAGCGCTTGGTCTTCTTGGCGATCTGGGCCATCCGGCCACGCTCTGCTCTGTCCACATCCACAGCTTGAATCATAACCCAGCCTCACACGGAACCCCCGCCGGCCGATTTTCAAAACGGTCTTTAAGCAAAATGCCGACTTGGCGTGAGCCAAAACCATCCGCCGCCCCGTAAATACCAAATTACGGGGGTGAAATCCGGCAATTACTGAACATTATCGACAAATATTTGCGATACGTACGAAATCACGGCGCCTAATTGACCCATTCAGCGCGGCAATCAAACCATCTATACTCGGGAACCTGTCCCCCAAGGATAGTCTCCTGCGCGATCCTTCAACTTCGTTTACCCCCTCTAGCATTATTTGTCGCTAATGGTACAACTGTTAATATTCAGAGTCGAGTCTGTTTGCCGCCTTCAACACGTAACGCATTGTTGATCGCGCAGATCGCCAGACAATTTTTTCCGATCAACCAAAGGGTTCGTTCCATGCGCCGGATGGTCAAGGTCCTGCTCTTCTCAACCCTCGCGCTGGGAGCGGAGGCGCAAGGTCTTCAGCAGCCCCTGACGCTTGGACCCTTTTTGCGGGTCGAGAAAATCGAAGGGGTTGATGTCAGCGTTCCCTACACGGTGGCGGTGAGCCAGACCAAAACCTCAGTGGAGACCAGGATCGACGCAACGGTCGTTGCCGATTTGAATGACATTGCGGCAAAGATCGGACCCATCCTGGCCGCCCTGCCCCTTCCCAGGGACAATTGCCGATCCTTCAGCGCAACCAATCCGGTGGTGTCGCTTGACCGGTCAACTCTCGGATACCAGTTTGGCCAGGCCGTGCTGGAACTGACGGGATCGATAGTCCTTTGGGCCTGCGTCGAGAATCCGGTCCACAAAACCAAGCTCGATATGCAGGTGAAGGATATTGGCTTCGGCGTGAAGACGAAGGTCCCCGTCGTCGTCGACATGGGACCGGGAGACCCCACAAAGACGACCATAGGCTCGCAGCCGTTTGAAGCGACATTGCCAGCGACCCTGGTCGTCCCGCAGGCAAATTCAATAGCGCTGCAGTTCGGACGGCCCGATATCAAGCTTGGCGGCCAGTATGCATCCATCACCAACGGCGTGCTCTCCCTGGCGGGGATCGACATCAACGCCGAGGCCGGCAAAGCGCTTCAGCGCGCGATCAACCCGGACGACCTGCGCCAGGCAGTCCCATCCATCGAAGGCATTGAGCCCAAGGCTTCGCCGGCGCAGTTTGTCGAGAAAGAGGGGCACCTTGCCGCGCAGATCGAAGTGTCGGCCGTCGTCGACGGCTCGGCTGCCCTCAAGCTGTTCAAGGCGCTTATCGCAGCCATCTTGAAGGGACATTGAAAGGTCCTCCTCCTTTCGGATTTGTCGACCGGCGAGGTTTGAATCATGACGCACGAAACAGAAGCCAGCGATGGTGACCGGCAAACCAACCGAGCCGGTTTGCATTTGGCTGCTGGCGCGCGGGCGCGCGCCGGCACGATAGCGCTTCCGGTCATAGGCGCGCTGTTCGGGTCGCAGGCCTTCGTGCTGGGCAAGACCATCGTGCGCGCCTTCAATTTCCTGTCCCCCGGTGCCAGGCCAAATGCGACATCGGAGGCGCAGGCAGGGCTGCTTACCATCGGTATCGGATTGCTTGTCGTTGTCGCCGCGAAGGCCTTGCTGTCAAAACGCGATTCCGAAGCCAACGACCATCTCGTGGCGACGACCGCGACCACGGTCATCGCGGGAGCATTCTCCATCCTCAAGGAAATAAGCGATCCGCAAGCCGCAGGCCCGGTGTGGGCTTATGCGATTTATGTCGCGGCAGTGGCGCTCTTGTTCGTCGTCCCGACATTTGCGCTGCCCGGCGCCTCGACCAAGAGCGCCGCTGAGCTTTATGCGCGCAGCGCGATCGCGGCGCTAGCCGGTCTTCTGGTTGGAACAGTCATTCAAGTCTTCGTCGCCGTCCTGCCAGGAATCTGGTTCCCTAAAGGCACCGCGCTCGATGGCCAGCAGGCGCCCTTCTTTCAGGTGGCACCCATGGGGATTGGCCTTTTGATGCCTGCCTGGGCGCTGGTGGCGTTCGATCCTGCCTTGAGGCCGTTCGTCTGGGCGGAGACATCCCGGGCAAGGAGGGGCTTGTGGACTTCTATCTACGTGGCATTGGCTGTCATCCTGTGTCTGCTCTACGGGCTGGCGGCAGACCACGGCAATGTCGTGGTGCTCCTTTTGATGCTGCCCTCCCTGCTGGCGATCGGCCTGGTCCTCTGGTTTACGAGGCTGGGCGAGACGGTGCGGAAGGAGGATCGTCTCGCGGGACCGCGAGGTCCGGTCGTTCTGGTTTCGCGGTCGTTCGCCTCGGTCTGGCCGGCGGTTCTGGCAGCAGGATCGCTCGCCGGTTGCGCCTCAGCCTGTGCGCTGCTGCTTCTGCAGGGCCTGCCGCCGGCGAGGATCCCTGCGGTCATCTTCGTTACCGCTCATCTTGCAGCCTCCGCGGGCGCGGCCCTGGCTTTCGGTGTCGGGGCGATCGCATCGCCAGGGGAGCGTTCCAACCGCGCATAGCCAGGACTTCAGGACTTCCGTCGTCGCCTCAGGCTGTACCCGAAGACTGCTCCGGATCAAAACCGCTCGCAACCCCTGGGGATCTATCGAAGCATGCGCGCGAGTAAGGCTTGCTGCGATCGAAAGCTGGTGCCGTGAAGAACTGGATCGGGTCGGTGTCTTCGATGATCCGGCCTTCGTCCATCATCACCACGCGATCGGCGACCTCGCGGGCGAAGCTCATTTCATGGGTGACGGCGATCATGGTCATGCCCTCGCGCGCGAGCTCCTTCATCACCTCCAGCACGTCGCCCATCATCTCGGGATCGAGGGCGCTGGTCGCCTCGTCGAACGCGTCACCTGTTCCAGTCGTGGCAAGACAGGCATCTCGATTTCTTGCCCTTTCCGTTCGACAAGGAGCTCAACGGCTGGATATTTTCGAAGGTGGTTAGGTTGGAGCAGCCTTGTACCTGCAAGGGGGCGCTGGGGGAGCCGCGACTTTGTCGGCTGAGGCATCCTGATTGAGAGCGGCAGTCGCGCCGGCGGACAGATTTGACAGATCGGGCTTGAAAAGCCTGCGCACGCCGGGCAATTTCGACTTCGTCAACTTCACAGCATCGTTTTGTGATAGCCGCCGCGCATCTCAACCGCCAGAGCGGCAAGGCAGCTCTCAGTAACGTGATCACTTCGACATCATCAAAAAAGGAAACAGGACTGGCAAAGAGTGGGCCACTCATTCTATTGCTGCTTATTGCCAGCATCAATAAATTCTTGGGGGGAGACAAGTAGATGGCCAAGCGCAAATACGGCGTCTTGCGGGGGAAGGTAGTTGCCACCGCCGAAGAGCACAACCAGTCATCGCCGCACTATCAGATCATGGTCATGTCGAACGGCACGCCCTGGCGGATCGCCGTCAATATCCAATCGACGGATACTTCCGGCGGCCCCGACAAGGCTATCGTTCTGTACAAGGTCGATGAGGACTTTCGACATCCCACACTCGAGACTGTGAAGAAGCTCCCGGACGGTTTCAGCGCGCTGCCGGTCGGCCCCGAAAGCGGGGCACTCGATTACATTCGCGGCAACCTTTTTGATCCCTCCGATATGCGCCTGCTGCCCCCGGATTCTTCCGATGGTAATGATCTGAATACGGTTCTGGATGCTCATGTTCAGCGCGCGAAGTCCGAGCAGGACGCAGTGATCTTTTCCTTCGGCCAGCCCTGGGGTCCTGAGAACAAGCCGGACAAGACGTTCAAGTTCAAGCCCAACCAAGGCGTGCACGACATTCACATGAACCAGGGCAACCCGGTTGCGGGCGGCCACGCCGGCGACAACGGTGTGTGGCAAGACGGCGGGGTTCTGATGTGGTTTCCCAGCTCGGACCGCTGGGTGGCGATTTTCCTCGCATTCCAGAGCCAGTCCTGGCACACGGATGACAGGACCGGAATGCCAATTGCGGGCAGCACCGGCGCCGAGGCCGATCAGTTTGATGACCAGCATCGCCGCTTGCCCGATCAACAGCAAGCTGCGGCAGCAGCCGAGATTGTTGCCGTGCGGTTGAAACAAGGCGGCGGGCAAGGCACGGCCGTGATGCTGCTCAACACCAGCAGCGGCGTTGTCGACCTTTCCGAGTGGTCAGTCGCCACGTCCAAGCAGGACAGGCTGGCACTGGACGGCAGTCTAGCGACCGGTGCGACGCTGGACGTACAGGTGCCTGCCAGCTTTTTCCGCAAGGGCGGCGGGAGTCTGACGCTTCTCGATGGCCAGGGTCTCAAGGTAGACGGCGTCACCTACCCAGCATCCGGGGGCGCTCGGCGCGGCTGGATCAAGGTTGCCTGAGTCACACGGGGTTTGACCTGAAGGGAGGCGGCTTTGCCACAGGATGGATCTATTGCCCAACCGGCGGGACATCTGCGGCTTCACTTCGACGAGGACAGGCACGCCAAGGGCCCTCGCAACCTTTCAGCGGTTGAGCAGATTGGCTCGACGCTGTGGTTAGGCTCTGACGAGGGTTCGTATCTCGATCGGCTGTCAACGGCCGATCACGCGAATTACGACGATCACATGGCCTATGCGCTGAGCGACTTCTTCGACCTACCGGGTGGTTCGGACGGCGAGGTGGACCTTGAAGGACTGGGCGTGGACCGAACTGGAAAGCGGCTTTGGTTCACCGGCTCGCACAGCCTGCGGCGCGAGGTGCCGAAAATCGGCGACGATGGACGGGAGACCGCGCACGCGCTTCGCAACATCAACCGGCAACCCAACCGATTTCTGCTCGGTAGCGTAGGGTTCAATATCGATGCGAATGGCATCGTTGACCTGGTGCCGGGCAGCGGCCAAGCCTTGCCGTTCGACGCAGGCGGCAGTCGGCTCGGCGAGATGCTGGCCAACGATGTGCTTATCGGCCCGTTCCTCGCGATCCCCGCCAAGGAGAATGGGCTGGATATTGAGGGCCTGGCGGTCGATGCCGACATGGTCTTTCTTGGGCTGCGCGGACCGGTCCTGCGCGGCTGGGCGGTCATCCTGCAGCTCAGCCTCGAGCAGACGCAGAAGGGCCTGCTTGAACCGCAGCCACTCACCCAGAAAGGTCGTCGCTACCTCCGCCACCTGATCAACCTGGATGGCCTCGGCATGCGCGACCTTTGCGTATTGAATGATGATTTGCTGGTGCTGGCCGGACCGACCATGGATCTGGACGGACCGATCCGGCTGTTCCGCTGGCGCAACGCGCTTAAGATGACAAGCGATCAGCGTGTGGACGGAAATACTCTGGAGGTCCTCTTCGATATTCCCTGGGGCTTTCGCACCGACCATGCCGAAGGAATTGCTCTCTTTCGCGCTCCCGACCGGGCGGAGCCACGGCTGCTTGTCGTCTACGACAGCCCGGCCAAGAGCCGGCTGCACCAGGGGCACTACTTCGAGGCCGACCTGTTTTCGCTCCGATAGGCCCGAAGGCGGCTAGCGTTCAGAAGGACCCATCTGAAAACGAAGGGCGTGCTCTCGGGGATCAGATATCGACCTTACGCGAATCATAGCGAACCAGCCTCCATTGGATCAGATCCGCGCCCCTCCCCGCCAGAAGTTGATCCGCTGATCCGGTGCTGGCGTCAGAGTGCTAGAACTTGGGCAAGCTAATCTTTGGCGGTGGGATTTTCGGCAACTCGATTTTCGGAAGCTCGATTTTCGGGCAGGGATTGTGAGCGCATAAGTCACCAGCGCCCTTTGCGATTTTGCCCGGATCGCTGCGTTCAAACGAGCCGGAAGGGTCGGCGACCCACTCCTTAAGCTTCTGCGTGCTTACCTCGTGGCCGATCCTATCAGCCATTTGTTGAGTGAATTTGCCGATAGCGACAAGGAATTTCACAAGCTCATTGTTGGGGCCAAACTCGAGATTGCCCAGAGTCACCGCTGTTGATCCCTCACCCGTGCATGTGCTCTTCCCGGGTTTTGAGACGGCATCCTTGATTTTCGATCGCTGTTTTGCCAGGTCGACCGTGTCCATCGGTGTGGGAGCTTGGGCAAGGGACGAATTGGCTGTCAGTAACCAGCCTCCGGTGGTAGCGACTGCCTTGGTGATTTCGATAGTGGCGTTCAGGTAGCGCCAGGCGGGTTCGACCGTAAGCACTCGATCCTTCGTGGCAACGGTTAAAGGCCTGCCATCCTTGTCGCGGCTATCGATTGTGCGCGGCAAGTCGTCGAAAATCGGGATGGGCGCTATGATC
Organism: Mesorhizobium sp. Arg314; assembly: GCF_053714275.1. NCBI lineage: Bacteria > Pseudomonadati > Pseudomonadota > Alphaproteobacteria > Hyphomicrobiales > Phyllobacteriaceae > Mesorhizobium > Mesorhizobium sp. Arg314. Next base: position 136,135 of record NZ_JBSKBP010000012.1, read on the forward strand.
CCAAGATCGACAGGCTGCTCGCGGACAATTCCGACGCTCGGAACCTTCGTCCAGCCGAAATCCGTCTTGGGGGTGCCATCGGTCCTCAGGTCAATCTTTACGGATCCGCAGCTTCCCACAGGCCGCGCGACAAGCACGTGCGTGTTATCAACGTTGTCGACGGTAAAGGTGAGGCCGGCACTCAGATTCGCCGAAGCCTTACCCACCAACCCCATTGTGGTGCCGACACCCCCTCCAATTAGCGGATCGACGTGGACATGGACCTTTGCGTCGGCATCGACGTCGATGCTCGTCTCGATATGTATACCCTTTCCTGGCTCCCAACTCGGAACAAGCCCGGCTAAGAAAGCCCCACCCGTCAGCGAATTGTCGTCGACGAACTCGGCGAAAACGCCGCCCTTTCCGAGAATGTCATCGCTCCAATCCTTTTTTGCGATTTTTCCTTCGATCTTCGTTGATCTGAAGGACAGGCGACGCTCGGCCGGCGGAAGCGTGATGACGCGATCGAGCGCGGAAAGTAAGAGCTGTGAACTGATCCACACGGCTGCATCACTTGCGGGCGTTGAAACAGTGTCGATCCTTGCCCGAATTTCGCTCGTCTGACGCGCCAGATCTTCTTCTGAAATGCCATCCGGCTCCCGCAGCGCATCACTACCGGCGACCGGTGTTTCTGAGGTCAGGAGCCACAACCCGTTCTTGAGGAATAAAGGCAACATTGCTGGGAGCGAGCCAACGAGTTTGATGCTCGGGATGGTGAGCGAGTAGGTGAGCGTGGATCCAAGATCCTTGTTGATGGAGATCGTTCCGGAACGCTCGTCGCCAAGATCAACTGAAATACTATCCTGGATGGGCAGCCTTATCGGTGTGCTGTCGATCATGCTCGCAAGCAGGTTGCTCGAGATGAGATCGGAAGCGAACTTGCCAGCCCTCCAATCTAATCCGTACCATCCAATCTTCGGTACAATTTCGATTGGAATAAGCCGGAATTGGAGTGAAGCGGTCTGCGGATCAGTCTGCTTTGTTCCCGCAAAGACGAGTTCAGCGACAGCTTGGGCTTTCAACGTGACATTGCGGCCCGGCGAAGACGCGGATAAGGCAACCGCAACCTCTACGAAGGTCGATTGCGATCGAATCGTCAGATCGTCGAAGGTGATCGTGACGTCGTCCTTCCGGGACAGAACCGTGGTGCCCTTCAGGGCGCTTGTGAGGACAGACAAGGATTTATTCGATAGGAAGAAGCCGGCCGACCATTTGTCGGGAACAGCTCCCACCGCCTCAACACGTTCTGCGAGCTTTGCTGCCTGCCACTCGAGCTTGGCCCGGTCGCGCGCATATCGGATGCCAGAATTCTCGTGCCATAACCACAACGCGCCAGCCACAATGACCGTGACCAGCATTGCCAAAGCTGTCAGCGATCGCATACCGGCCTCCCCAATCAACGTCCCAGGATTTGAGAAAGCGGAACTGCGACGTAACCGGGATGCGGTGTCGTGTCATTGGCAGCAGTCACGATGATCGGCATCGGCAGCGACTCGTCAATCTTCGTCGGGCCGATCCGGTCCCAGTCATAGAGAAAGACGTCCTGGTAGAACTTCGCAATGTCACGGTCATAGAAGATCAGGCTGGCGTCTCGGTTAAAGCCCGTTCCCGCGGTGGTCCAGTTGTGGCTTCCAATCAACACCGCTTCGCCGTCGATAATGATACCTTTGGTATGACAATTATTTTGTTTGCGGATTTTCGCGGTGTCGAAACCGTAGTCTTTGGCATTGCTGATCGTATCGCGATCATCTGGCCCGAACGAACGGAAGATAATCCGAACTTCACGGCCGGCCCTTTGCTGCGCCAGGAGGGCATCGAGGAGCTTTCGGTAATCGTCACCGACAGTCTTGGTGTTGAAGCTTTGGTTTTGAAAATAGATCGTGCTTTTCGCGGACTGGATGAATGGCAGCACCGTATCGATATAATTGTCGGGCGTAAGGACCGGCTGCACGTCTATGGCACGAGCGTCTGTAACCGGCTGGAAGTAGCGCGGTTTGGCTATGGCTTCATCGGCCGCCAGATCAGCGGGCACCCACACCAGTGGCTCACCAGACACTGTCTCGGGTGCAGCCTTCGCCTCCTCCAGGTCGCGCAGGATATGGGCTTCGAAGAGTTCGCTCAGATCCTTGTCCTCAAGCACCACGTGCCACTCGCGGTTATATAGTCTGAGCGCGTTCGCGTCCGCCTGGTTGGTAAGGGGCGCGACATCGGGCTGGTTCGAACTTTGCCAATTGCCACTCGACAGCCACATCGCCGAGCGGTCGCGAACGGCAACCTTGATGTGGTAGGCGGAATCGAAAATACCGCCCTTGCCCACGCTCGCCGGCGCGAAGCTGAACTTGCTTCCCTTCTCCTCACGTATCTTGTCGACCGCTTCGTAGTCGGTGAAATCGCCCGCATGAACCTTGCCGCCCATCTGCAGGACAAGCGAGATTGTTTCGGCTTTATTTTTGACAGCGTCCAACACGCCGTTGAGCACGTTGACGGCTCCGAAATCGTACATCGCAACGACCAGCGACTTCGTGGTTTCTGCAAGGAACGGCCCCAGGACCGGCCAGCTTGCGTCCGGCCCTGTGTGCAAGGTGAACGTCGTCGATGTGGTGCGCCTTGACAGCGGCAGGTCGGGCCGCTTCTTGTAATTCGTGTGCCAGGTCGCGGGCGCTTCCTCGTCGAGACTAAGTCCCATGAGATCAGCGGTCGAGGCAACCGTAATGTCGGTGCGTACCCCGTTGACGTAGGAGGGCAGCGGCATGACGCCTCGCGACTCGAGCGCGCCGAGGTCAACCTTGCGCTTTACCGCTATCACAACCGCCCGCTGATCGGTGATGGCGCCGTTTTCGAACCTGTAGCCTGGTTTGACGGCGACCACGTCTTCGCGGTTTGCAAGAAGGGCGCGGGCGGCGCGTACGGCAGCGAGCGTCATTTCCTTGTCGGGAGGAGGGCTCCCCGGTGGCGGAGCCGAAGTGTTGGGGCCTGAGCCGGTACGCGCCTGCTGCGCGCTGCCCTGGCTCCACCCGAAGGAAGGAGCCGGTCCCAGGCCACCAGTCGGCGCCGCGGTGAACATCGGCATCGCTGAACCGTCGATTTCGACGGTAATCTTCAGCGGCACGGTGAACGTGATCCCGCTTCGCCCGGAGTTTTGATTGCCGCCCCCGCCGCTATTGTCGGCCATTGTCGTTCCTCCAGTGTTTTCCAGCAACCCGCGAGCACGCGCAAGGCACCGTTTTAGCTGTTCGATTGGGATTGCGTCATTCTCGACGAATTCAACTCCGCGATAATGCAGCGCCACTACCTGCCCGGTGCCAATGTCGATGAGTGGTGACCCAGAGTTGCCGCCCAAAGTGGCGCAAGAATGAGTAATGTTATCGTCGCCAATGCCGAGCAGGTTGCCCACCGCCACCCGCTTCTTGTCGTAGATGCCCCCGAAAATCTTGTTGGCGAGTTGCTGGTCCGAGAACCGGACGTCGCTCGCCGGATATCCGACCACAGCTACCGGCAACTTCGCGGGAGGCAGGTCGTTGGCGAGCTGCAATGTCACTCGGCCGGCGGCCGACTGGCTTTGCGCGAGCTTCAGGAAGGCGATGTCAGGCAGACCGTCAGGTGCAATCCAGACGACTCTCTCGACCGCCACGGGGTCGGTAGCCGCGTTGCCGTATTCCTGAAGGAAGTCGATATTGGCGCCGATCGGCGTGCGCGCGTCAAAGCCCAGCTTGAAGGTGAACCCTGCCCCGCTGGTTTGCGCAAAAAGGCTGGCTACGTGCCGATTCGTCACCACAAGGCTATCGTCGATCACCCAGGCCGTACCGACGAACGGATTATCGAAGTTGCTCACGTCGACACGGCCGATCGAGGCCATGCTGCGATTGAGCAGGGCCGCCTTTGCCGACAGGATCTCTCGCCAGGCGGTCGCTTCGGCGCGAGCGCTGTTGATATCGATAGCGCTGTTCTGGACCAGAAAAACCGGCGTGCCCACGGCGAACACGATCGTCTCGTCGTTGGTAACCGGTGGAGGAGGCTGGGCCGGTCCGCCTGCGCCCAAAGGTGGCGGTCCGCCGGGCCCGGCCGGCCCACCGGCTCCGGGAGGTCCGCCGGTTGGCAATGCTTCGCCAGCCGGCTCTACCCCTTCCTCGACAGGTTGGCGCATTGTCTGAGAGATACCGCCAAATCGCGCGTTTATAGCTTTGGTAGCCTCAGCCACCCATTGGGTTTGCTGACCCTCCTTCTGTATTTGATTTATATTTGCAAGCACCTCCGGCGAACTTGCATCCGCAATTTGCTGTGCTATATTTCGCAGTCTCTGCGAATCGGCGACGGTCATCACTTGCCCCTCCGGTCCAGATACATAGGCAAATTCAAGAAAACCTAGAGCACATTCTCCACACCGTTAGTCGGCGCAGATTTCTGGATGCTTCCATACGATAATTGTAGTTCCCCAGCGGACAGGACAACTTGGAACACAATACATCAATCGTTTCTTAAATACCAGATGTGTTGTAGTGGAGCTCGATGGCGAACTCGGGGCCTTCTTGAAGCGAGCGTTCGTCGGCGGGGCCCCACGCGGGCTTATGGGGCGCGCGGGTCAGTTTCACCGACGATCTCAGAGGCGCTCCCGTCGGACTCGTCCGCCGGCATCACCGCGAGGGTGCCGTCATCAGCGCGGAAGATGACGATGCTAACCATCAGGCTGGATGCGGGGCTGAAGGCGAAGGCGTTGGCTTTTGCGAGAGACATCTTCCGGCTCCTGTTGTCACGCGGGGATCGATCCCCGCGTGACAGGCGCCCGATCAACCTCGGGTGCGCCGTCAGGGGCAGTTAGCCGATCGAGACCGTGGGCCAAGCCACCCCAATTCCTTACGCGGCGGCTATCAGGCCCGGCCGCGGGGCAGTATTTTTTACGCAACGGACGCTTTGACGTCAGGTTGTCGTCAGGAAGGTTGCCTATTCAGTTTCCGCCGCCGATATGCTGTGCCTGCCCACCCGGCCTTTCGTGCGGCACGCCCTGCTCGTGTACTCCTCTTTGGCGGGCAGGGCGCCATTCCTCGCGGTCCTCGCCGAAACGCAGCGTTTCCTGGACTAACTTTGCCAGAATAAGCTTTTTGCCCGAGCCCCCTATATTCCAGGTGGCTCAAGATCTAGCAGGCTGTTGAAAAAGGCGCTCGCCGCGGGCTGCTGACCGTGATTCATTGTCTCCGAAGGGATTCGGAGACGATGCATGCGAGGCGGAGACGAACAGACAGGCGAACTGTTCAGCTATGTTGACCTTGAGGCACGGGTGCGGCGCAATCATCCGTTGCGGGCGATCCGGTTGATCGTGAGCGAGGCCCTGTCGGCGCTGGAGCGTGACTTCGCAGCGCTGTATTCGCCGATCGGGCGGCCTTCGATCCCGCCGGAAAAGCTGCTGCGAGCGATGCTGCTGCAGGCGTTCTATTCGATCCGCTCGGAGCGGCTTTTGATGGAGCGGCTGGAATACGACCTCCTGTTCCGCTGGTTTGTCGGCATCGGCGTGGACGACGCAGCCTGGGATCATTCGGTGTTCTCCAAGAACCGTGACCGGCTGCTGGAGGGCGACATCGCTGCAAAGTTCCTGGCGGCGGTGCTGGCGCAACCCAAGGTGAAGAAGCTTCTGTCGACGGATCACTTCTCGGTCGACGGCACGCTGATCGAGGCCTGGGCGTCGATGAAGAGCATCAAGCCGAAGGACGGCCCAAGCGGTGGTCATGGCGAGCCGCCGGCAGACGGCGGAGGACGCAATGCGGAAGCGGACTTCCATGGCCAGAAGCGGTCGAACGATACGCATGCTTCAACCACCGACCCCGATGCCAGGCTCTACCGCAAGGGGCGGGGCAAGGAGGCCAAGCTGTGCTTCATGGGGCATGGGCTGATGGAGAACCGCCATGGCCTGCTGGTCGATGCCTGCCTGACGCTGGCCGACGGGCATGCCGAGCGAGTGGCCGCACTGCATATGATCGAACCCTGCGCCGACCGGCCGCAGGCGATCACGCTCGGCGCCGACAAGGCCTATGATGCTGAGGACTTCATCAACGAGTTGCGCTCAATGAAGGTGACGCCGCATGTAGCGCAGAACACGAACGGCCGTAGTTCGGCCATCGACGGGCGCACCACCCGGCATGGCGGCTATGCTGTCAGTCAGCGTATTCGCAAGCGCATTGAAGAGGCGTTCGGCTGGATCAAGACGGTTGCCGGTCAGCGCCAAACCAAGTTCCGCGGCCGGGACCGCGTCGGATGGGGCTTCACCTTCGCTGCCGCCGCCTACAATCTGGTGCGGCTGCCGAAGCTCATCGCTGGGACCAGCTGACATGGCCAAGGTTCCAGCCATCGCCAAGGCCTTTGCCGGTCGCTGGCGTATCGTCGAAATGGATGTCTGGGACAACGATTTCCTCGATCTCGTCGAAGAGGCGCATCTGACGTTCAAAGGCGCGGCGGACGGCGAGATCGCCTTCGGCGCCCTCAAAGGCTTCCTTGATGTCCGCTACGGCGCGCGAGACGGCTCGGCCGGCGCGGAATTCTCGTGGGAGGGTCACGACGAAAGCGATCCCGCTTGTGGTCGCGGATGGGCGATGATCGGCACCGCGGGTCGCCTCGTCGGCCACTTCTACATCCACAATGCCGACGATTCAGGCTTCGTCTGCGAGCGCGCCTGACTTCTTCAACAGCCTGCTAGAATAAAGAGAACGGGTTTTCGCCTAATCGCTCGGCGACTGCGTTCTCCTGTGGTCGCACGGTAACGACAGGCCACTTGCCCGTTCGGCTGTCGGCACTCAAAAAATTGGCCGCTTCCGTTGGCGTTCCCACCTTCATCTCTGACCCTCGGCCTTCAGCACGGTGACGCGACATATCGACTTCGCTGCCGCATTGACGCCAGGCGTGCGCCCGGTCAGCGCAGATTTTCAGTAATGAAGTGCAGATTCATCCTTGATTGTGCCGATTGGGCGATCTAGGAAGACAGCACCTTAAGAGGGAGGAAACGTTGTACGACGAGACTGTCAATCTGATCGAGCTAACCGCCGATATCGTTTCGGCTTACGTCAGTAAGAACCCTGTGCCCGTAGCGTCTCTGCCGGGCCTGATTGCCAGCGTGAACTCGTCACTCTCGCGAATTGGTCAGCCAACTGAACCCGAGAAGCCGGCCCAGGCTCCAGCAGTCAACCCCAAGAGGTCAGTGTTTCCCGACTACATAATTTGCCTCGAGGACGGAAAGAAATTCAAATCCTTGAAGCGTCACATTGCAGTTCACTATGGGCTTGCTCCCGATGAGTACCGCGAAAAGTGGGGATTGAGGCCAGACTACCCCATGGTTGCCCCGAACTATTCGGCTTCGCGGTCGGAGCTTGCGAAATCTAGCGGGCTCGGACGCAAGCCTATGCCAACTCGAACGAAGCGAAAGGCTACGGCCAAGTAAACCCAGGCCGTCGCCGGTGTGCTTTTTCAAACACAACAGCCCTTACATTCAGGCCATTCGCGTCATCCGGACAGGCGCCCTTCTGGCGGATCTGCAACAAGTGTCCGGCTGCGCGGGTCAAACGTCGTATGGCGACTTCGGATACTGGTTACCTGCCACTCAACCGTCATCTAGCGGCGTTAGAATCTCGACCGTTTCAGTTACGGGGAGCGGGGTTGAGCAACCGGCGGAGACGTGAAGCCCAGATCGAGCGCAGCGTCGGAGCCGGTTGCGGTGAGGACCCCGGCGAACGTCGCCGGGGACGTGGTCGCAGAGCTCCGCATCATATCGGAGGGCTCTCGATCGTCCCGTCCGGATAATGGCGTCCGGGCTCGCTGCGGCCGAGCCGTCACGCCGGAAACGGAACGTTGTATGCGCCGTTTACCCGCACGAATTCGGTACTGGCTGGCGGACCACCTAGCTATTGATACTCTCGTTGATGGGCCTTGAACGCTCCATCGCGAATGGTTGGTGCGAGGTCACTCCAGACTTCACCAGCGGTCAGATCAATGATGTCGTCGCCCAGAGTCGGCAGTGCCCTTGCCGCTGGCGCGGCCGTGCCCGATGCACGGAACAAGCTTGTCCGTATTGCAAGGATATTGCGCCTCCTCGTCTTGTTTCGCTCGTCAGAAAACCTTCTGTGGTAGATATCTCTCTTCGGCCGCAGCCAGTTCCTCGTATTTGAGCAACTCAAACAATTCGCCCAGCGTTGCCACCTCACTCTCTATACCGGCGACTGTTTCTTCCCGAACGAGCCGATCGCAAATGCGGCGCATGGCAGTGATCGCTGCGCGCAAGTTGTGGTTGGCCCAGATCACCATGGAGATCCCTGCGGCGCGATACGCGGAGACCGGCGTGCGGTAATATGTCGTGGGTACAATGACGACTGGAAGCCGGTTCTGCCAGGCGCGACTGAAGGCGAAGATCTCCTCCGCATTGGACTTGCGGGAATGGATGAGGATGGCATCAGCGCCCGCCTCGGCGTAGGCATAGGCGCGCGCCAGCGCCTCATCCATTGCACGGCCGGCGATTAGCGCCTCGACACGCGCTACCAGCACGAATTCCGGATCCGGAATTCGGTCCTTGATCGCCTTGAGCCGCCCACAAAACTCGGCAGTTTCGGCGAGGGCGTGTCGTTCCCCCACGAACGAATTCATCTTTGGAAACGTCTTGTCCTCGATGCAAACGCCGCTCGCCCCATATCGGCGTAGTTTGCTGGCCATGAGGCGGGCATTGTTGAAATTTCCAAATCCGCTGTCGCCGTCGACAAGGATCGGAATCTGCACAGCGTCTGCCATACGCTCCACAACATCGACAACCTCGGACCAGGAGGCTTCGTTCGCATCGCGATAGCCGAGAGTTGATGCGATCGACAGGCCCGACGCCCAAAGCACCTTGAAGCCCGCGCGCTCCACGATCGCAGCCGAGAGACCGTCATGTCCTTCCATAGCAAAAGTGAGCTCGCTGGCGGTGATCAGTTGAAGCAAACTTTCGCCCGCAGGACCGTTGGAAACCGTATTTTGCGTAGGTTGCTTTGGTACACCGCTGCGCATCATCATCCCTTCCCCTTGCAAACGGCCATAATGGCTGTTCGTCAATATTATTCAAGTTAGGATTGGATAAAATCAGTAACGTTCATGCATTTTTGGCTTAATAATATGTACATAATGTTTAATTTTTGTTCAAACATACAGCGCATCTTATAATGCTATGGGCGCAACTGCCGCGTCATTCACATCACGGCCGCGTGAACCGGCAGGAAAACCGCGCGTCGGCGGTTCGTTTTCACCGATCGTCTGGCTTCCTCGGTGCATTCGCGGCCTAGTGAGCGGTCAGCTAAAAACCCCACGCGTTGTCACCCACGTAGCAAGATGGGCGACGCCTCGAGATGCTCGAACGGCAAGCACGTTGACGCTGGCAGAATTGACCGGAGCCTGCGAGCTGTCAGAGCCGCGATCGCGAGCGGCATCATCATCGCCGAGCTACACCACCTCGCGGGGCACAACCGGGCCAGGAATTTTTGCTGGCCGGAATCAGGACTTCGGCTTTTGGTGCGCAATGTTCCGACAAAGGCCAAAGTCGGCATGTGGGCCGGGAAATTGCAGGCGCCTTGGGAGTGCGAGCGGAACAAGTTTGCTTGCGCGCCTGAAGTTGCCGAAAAGGGCCCATCTATTGCGCTAATTAGGATAGCCGCCCGCAAGAAGAGACCGCCCTGCGCGCGTCATTTGAGCGCATGTGGCATCGCGAGAGCCGGCAGTGGAGGCAAACGGCCGCCCGACAATCAAGCCATGACCGATCCGGCACTCCACGCCACCATCGGTGGGCGCCTATGCTAAGACCCGCGAAAAATTGCGAGGCTCCTCTGTCGGACAAGCGTCAACTGCTCAGAGACGGGGCGCATCCAAAGCCGCAGCCTAGCTGCAAGCGATAGTCGCGAGCCAATTGGTGGCTCTAGCTTGGCCTCCTGTGCGTCACATCGGTCTTTCACCGAGGCGGAACCATGCCACATAATCATGCTGAACCCACCGCCCATCGCGACAGTGTATTGACTTTTGTCATCAGGCTGCGTGCACATTGTATGCGCCCTCGTAAAGAGTTGGATTGCAAGTAGGGTCTCGCCTCTGGAAGTCCTCATCCTTCCGTTGGAGGACGTCGGTCGAACCAAGGTGCAGCTTCCTCCAACCGTGCCGATAGCCGCATCAGGTCTGATTCATGACCGAAGCGCGAAAGCAGTTGCACGCCGACGGGGAGCCCGTCGATGGACCAATGCAGCGGGAGGCTCGCCGCCGGCTGACCCGATGCGTTTATGATCGCCAGGAAGGTTGCGTAGCGGCTCACTTTGGTGCGGAAGCTGCGGAAGTCATCCTGCATGGAAATGGTCCCAAGTTTGGCCGGGGGTTGGGTCAGCGTAGGTGTGAGGACAAAGTCATAGTCGACCATATACGTTTCCAGCTGGCGTCCGACCGTGTGAAACCGTGTGATGGCGAGCGCGTATGCCTCTGCACTGAGGGTCTTGCCAATGTGATACGCATCAAGGATGGCCGGCTCCAGCTGTGCCTGCCAACCGTCGGGGCTGTTGCGGACCTTCCCGTTCACCAGCACCGTAACATTGGCTGCCATCACCTCGATCTGGGCATTGACGAATTTAGAGAACTGGAGCGGTGGGAGCGGTGCCTGGACGACTTCATGGCCCATTGCAGTCAGCAGATTTTCCGCTTTCTGCAAGGCGGCGAGGCATTCTGGATGGATCGGAATATCTTCGAATCCGACGGCCCACTTTGCAATTCGCAATGGCCTGTCAAACACCTTATCTAGCTGCTGAAGATAAGAGGACGGTTTTGCAGGGGCGGCATATGGCGCGCCCAATTCCATGCCCGCCACGCCATCAAGGGCAGCGGCCGTATCGCGAACGGTCCGGGAAAGGACGCCATCAGAAGCCAGGCCGCCCCACCCTTCACCTCTTGCGGGACCTGCGGGAACGAGACCTCGTGACGGCTTTAGCCCGTAGATGCCACAGCAAGAGGCTGGGATGCGGATTGACCCTCCGCCGTCGCTGCCATGCGCGATCGGCACGATGCCTGCCGCCACGGCAGCGGCCGCGCCGCCGCTGGATCCGCCACTTGAGTGAGCCCGGTTCCACGGGTTGCGGGTTGGCCCGCCATTCTGGGCGGCTTCCGTCGTCGGAGCCATGCTGAATTCTGGAACGCACGTCCGACCGAAGGGCACAAAGCCATCGGCCAAAAAACGCGTGGTGATTGTCGCGTCAAACGCTGTGGTGAAGCCGGCAAACAACCGCGATCCCATGGAACCTGGCAATTGGGTATAGGCAAGCCCGGAGTCCTTGAGGAGAAATGGGAGCGCACCGAACTGGCCCTTTGGTGCGGCTGCCTCGGCCGCTTTGCGCGCCAAGTCAAAATTCGTGTAGCAGAGCGCGTTGAGGCGCGGATTGAGGTCCTCGGCACGCCTGATTGCGCAATCCATGATCTCGAGCGGGCTTACGCTCTTGCGACGAAGATGCTCGGCCAGATCGAGGCCGTCCAGCTTCTCGTAATCTTTCGTATCCATGCCAGTTCCTCAGGCTATTCGCGTTCTGCTTTTTGCTGTTCGGCACGTCTGCTGAGAGCTCTCTTGTCGACCTTTCCAGTCATGCCCTTGGGTAGCTCGGCATCAAAAAAATTGTTCGCGGGACTTTGAAGTCGGATAGCCGATGCTCAAGATGGATGCCGACCTTGGGCCGCAGACACCAAGGCTTCATAGACCGATTTCAAAGGAGTGTGCCTATCAGCCATCGTGTGCGATATCCTTGCTCAAGGCCAAGCGCGCGATCGACGGGGATGACGCCCACCTACTGCGCCCAGCCAGCGTTTGCCGGTACCAGCCTGCTGAGCCATGCAAACGAGATCATGACTGGCGCAGCAGCAGTTCGGCGCGACGCCCGGCCTCGTCAGCGGCGGTCCGAAAAACCACCCCGGGGGTAGCCCGCATGTGATCGATCAGTTGCGAGAGCATCTGCATGCGTGGTCCACGACCGATTACTTGCGGATGCATCGTAAGGGTGAATACGCCATCACCAAGCGAATGACAGAAGTCGAACTCTTCTCTCCAGAGTTCGTAGACCTCCGTGGGCGTCCGCAATCCGAGGTACATTGGCTTACTGAGGAATACAAAATGTGGAAAGTCGTCCAGCTCCCAGGCAACGGGCAATTCGATCACTTTCGAAGGGATGCCTGGGTCGTAGCTGTCTTCGTCGGCGACGTAGCCCTTCCGGGCCAGATATGGGCGATAGTCATCGGCCATCATGCTTGAGTCGTAGACGAGGCCACGCTTCTCGAACAATTCGATAGAGTTGGCCGAAAGGTCCCATGCTGGAGAACGATAGCCCTTCGGTAGAAACTCGGGCCCGAGGACCGACTGAAGTTTGGCAATGGCGCGGTCCAGCAGATCCGCTTCTTGCTGGCGGGTCAGTCCGACCGGCGTTTCATGACAGTAGCCGTGGAGCGCGATTTCGTGACCTTCATCACGGATACGGAGAGTTTGTGATTTGTAAGCAGCTGCGGAGTGAGAGGGAACAAAGAAGGTTGCCTTGACTTTTTTGGATGCCAGCAAGTCAAGAATGCGGGGCAGCCCGACCAATGCCCCGAACTCACCTCTTGAGAGAGCCGTGGCGGTCGTCTGACGCATCGTGCTGATCCAGAGTGAGACCGCATCGAAATCGAACGTAAGGCAGACCGTGGTCATCGTCTTGTCCCCGGGGAAGCGCCTCCGACAGACCGCGCCCTCACCATCGCCCGGCGATGCCGGGCCGCCAAAAGACATACGGAATGGCTTTCGTACCATTACGTATGCTTGATATTCCAGTCCGTATGCTACTGCATTGTCGTCAGAATGCAAGAGGGGGCTGCCAGGGCCAAGCCTTTTACATCCGAAATAGTACGTTTTATATACCCATAGGCACTATGATACGTGAATGGCTACCCGGCCCCGTCGGGAACGACCGCCAGGACTTCGATCTCTGCGTAAAGCCGAGAATCGTAAAGTCCCGCCTGCACCATCACGCTCGCCGGTGGGCAGTCCGAGTTGTAATAGCGGCTGCGAACTTCCTTGATGGTTTTCAGAAGGTCAGGCCTGAATTCGCCCACGAAGCAGGTTGTCCTGGCAACGTGTTCGAAGCCGAGACCGGCTTCGGTCAACGTTCGTTTGAGATTCTCAAATAGGGCCACGATCTGGTCTTCTATCGAGGTGACTATCGGTTCACCCGAGGCATCGGTCCCGACATGCCCCCCAGAAACGAAAATCCCGTTGCCCTTGAGGATGATGCCCTGGGAAAGCCCAGGCCAATTGGTTCCAGGAGCATTGACAGCACAAAGCATTGTTTTCTCCATGTTCCGTTAGCAAAGCCGGTGCCGCAGATGGGGCCACCCCATACCACGACGCCCTTTTACATACTGATTCGTATGAAAGCTAGAGAAATTAACCTCCCTCGCCCGACGAGCTTCGAGCGCGGGAAAGCGCGGCTGCCAAAATGTACTATTGAGTATGTTTTACCGATTAGGTAGTATGCCTTTGGTGGCGAAGCAGTCACTCGCCGAAATATCGACGAATGCGCGAAGTGCGAATTCGCGATCACGGGTAGGCCAGCACGGACGGCAGGCTTGCAACAACTGTGGTCACCTGTGAGGTAAACATGACAAAAGGGACGCCATCCTACTGGGTCACATCCGTAAGCGAAATCGCAAAGGACGGCATTTTCATCCGCGGGTACCCTATGGGAGACGTAGTCGGAAAACTGCCCTTCTCTGCGATCGCCTACCTGATTATCCGCGGCAGACTGCCGACGCCGGGCGAAGCTCGTCTGATGGATCTGATACTCTCCTCCATCCTTGACTTCGGCCTTCAAAAATCCGGCACTGTAGCCGCGCGCGCTGTCGTTTCCGTCAACCCTCAAATGACCGCAGGTCTTGGTGCTGCTGTCCTGGCGGCCGGCGAGCATGCGCTTTCACCCGAAGACACCGGTCGTTTCATTGCCACAACTTACGCAGCGTGGAGGCAAGGCGGCGAAACAATGGAAATCGCAGCCACAAGGCTGGTCGAGGAACTACGCACTGCAAAGCGACGGGTCCCCGGCTTCGGACACCAGATCTTTCGATACGTCGATCCACGCGCTGAGAAGCTGAAGAAAATTGCGCAGGAACAGGGCGTTTGGGGGGAGGCGAATGAATGGTATGCGGCCGTCCATGTGGCTTTCCAAACTGCAGCAAACAAACCTGACCTTGTCATGAATGAAGTCGGAATGCTCGCAGGTGTTATGGTCCAGATGGGATTCACACCTGCCGAAATGTGCGGACTATCCATTCTGTCGACCCTGCCAGGTCTCATTGCACACATTTCGGAAGAAATGCAGTCTGGGGTGAGGAACCGAATCGTACCGGATACGCACGTCGATTACGCGCAGCAACGTCGGGACCTCACCTGCGATCTCAAGGCTTCAGGTTGGGAATGATCGCTCGTTGGCTTGCTCGGGCGCCGCGACACTTCCACGGTTGGGCACGCCGGGCCAGCTTGACATTACAAACTGCCTAGTAGAAAATGCATTCTTATCGGTATAAAATGACACCGAGCCGCCTACAAAGGGCTCGGCGATTGTTTGAAGGAGCGCTTCAAACAATGTCGTGCGTGCCAGCTGGATTTGTAAGGAGAAATTGATGCACGCAAAAGTTGACGTTGGCACTCTTGGGGTTGGGCCCAACGCCCTATTCTTCGACGACTTTCAGGTTGGGCAACAGTGGCTGACGCCGCGCCGTACGATTACGGAAACGGACGTGGTCATGTTCGCCGCTATGACAGGCGACCATAATCCGGTGCACACCGATGAGATTTATGCGAAGTCAACACCGTTCGGTGAGCGTATCCTGCACGGACCCGCCGTCTTCGCCATCGTGACCGGGCTCGAGTTCCGGCTGGGCCTGAAGGAAGGCACTGCAATTGCCTTCCTTGGTATGACTTGGGATCTCAAGGCACCGGTCAAAATCGGTGACACCATCCATGTTTACCAGCGTGTTGACGGCGTCCGTCGCGCCTCCAATCCAGCGCGCGGAATAGTGAACTTTTGGCTCGAAGTGCGAAACCAGAAAGGAGATATTTGCCAGGAGGGCGTGTGGAAGGTCATGTTCCACGCTCGCCCACAGGCGTAGCGGCTGCAGTCGCGCAGCGGCGTATAGGCCCCGGCAAATTTGAATAATCACGCGCTGCAAGGTGGGTACGGCAATACGACCTGGCCCCTTTCCAGCGCTAGAAGTGAGAGCGATCGGAAATGGAAATCTTCGTCCTCATTAAGAAAGTGCCCGATCCGAATTTGCCGGAACAGTTTGTAACGGTCTCCGAGGCGCAGGATGAAATCGTTTTCCATCAGGCATCCCAGTACTCCGTCAACCTCTACGATCTGAACGCGGTGGAGTGCGCTATCGGCTTGAAGGAAGCGCACGGCGGTTCGGTCACGGTTGTGACGGCTGACGATGCATCGGCTGATCAGTATTTGAGGCGCGCTCTCTCGATGGGGGCGGACCGTGCCATCCGCGTGGAGCTGGCTGCGGGCGACAGGCGTGATCCTTTCAAGACGGCCCGGGCGATCGTCGGCGCAATCCAACAACAGACGGCTCCCTCCCTCATCATCGCCGGCCGTCAAGCGTCAGATACGGATGCGGGTTATGTGCCCTTCCTTGTCGCTCACGGGCTGCGGATCCCGGCGCTATCGCCAATTGTCGCCATTAGAGCCGTAGCGGCCAATAGCATGGTCGTTGGCAAGCTCTGCGACGCCAGCATCGACGACTACGAGATTGCACTTCCAGCTTTACTGGTTGTCTCAAATGAAATGAATAAGCCGAGGACGCCTTCACTCAAAGGCGTGATGACAGCCAAGAAGGCGTCGATAGAACTGTCGAGCCCCCCCACCGATGACGTCAACGCAGTGCGGCCAAAATATGCGCCCAAAAAGCGCCAGCGCGCAGCACAAACCACTCAGTTCGTCAATGGCAGCGATGAAGAGAAGGCGGCGGCGCTTCTGGCTGCGCTCGGCAAATGAGGCAATGGCATGAAAACGGTACTTTTTGTCCTTCATAACACGCTCGAGACAAGAACGTCGGAATTCGCCACGCTTGCCTCTCTCGCGGAAACCCTTCGTCGCGCCGGCTTTGTTGCCACGCTTCTGGTCGTTGCGGGGCCTGATGGAAAAAGCGTTCGCGTCCCATATGCGGCATCCTTCGAAACGATTACCGCAACACGGGCTGAAGCCGACATCGGCGATGGCGCCGATTATCTGCTGCGGCTTGTCGAAAAGACCTGTGCCGCGAAGGACGTGGGGTTGATTGTCGCTTTCGGCAATACGGCCAATCGCAATTGGGCTCCTCAGATTGCCGCCTCGCTCGGTGCCGAGTATTTGACCGCCTGCGAGACTATCCACGTTGTCGACGAGGAAGTCACCGTGGCCGGCCCGGTAATGGGCGGTCTTTTGCAAAAAACGATCGCTCTTGGCGACCGAAAGGCAGTGCTTCTCTACGCCGGCGACCCCTTGAGCGCAGGCTCTGATCCCGCGGAATCTGAAGTGTTGTTGACGGTCATCGGCCTCGACAGAAAAGGTGTCCGGTTCGTTCGAGCGGAACCTCTCCCGGACAGCGGCGGGATACCGCTGCGCGGAGCAGGCAAGATCGTGTCAGGCGGCCTGGGAATAGGTTCGGGTGACAAATGGCGTCTCATCGAAGATTTTGCAGCCAAGGTCGAAGCAGCTGTTGGTGCAAGCCGTGCCGCGGTTGAAATGGGCTGGGTACCTTCGTCGAGACAGGTCGGATTCAGCGGTCAAAAGGTCAGTCCAGATGTCTATGTCGCCGTTGGCATTTCGGGCGCCGTGCATCACCTTGCCGGCATTGGCGGTGCCAAAAAGGTCGTTGCCATCAACAAGGATCCCGAAGCCAATATATTCAAGGTCGCTGACATTGCGATCGTCGGCGACTACGAGCAGGTGCTCGCCGCAGCGATGCGCAAGCTCGAGACCGCCTGAACCAGGGCCCAGACTGCCGGGCCGCCGCTCGGGAGCGGCGCATAAGCCCGTTGGGGCGCTATCCGCAAATTGGCAGCCGCCGTGCGGAATTCGAGGCCTTTCCTGTCCCCGCGGGGAAGCACCTTCTTCGAAACCGGGCCGGCGTTCTGACATTACGCGGGACCGGATGACCATTATCCACAAGTTTGATCACCCGGAAGGATTGTTGGTGGCCGCTGGCGCCGGGCATGATTTCGGATGGCGTCGGCGATCGGCCTGGCCGTGGCCGCGCTCGCACTCCAGGGGCAGACCTCGGCCCTTCTAGAATCGCTGACTCTGGACCGCTTTACGGGCATTTCGCCTGATTGGCGGGGGACAAGAAGCGGAACGCCGGGATCCTTATAGCGCCTCGTTTTTGAGTTCCCAGCAGTGCTGCGGACATGGGAGGGAGTGAACAGAAGATGCTGACACGAGTAGGCACAGTAGCCTCCCAGGAGGCCGGAATGAGCAGGTGGCGAGATCTGGCTGCGCTTGTGTTTCGTTTTTTTATACCGTAAAGAACGAAAAAATACTCAGAAAGGCTCACAATGGCCGTCGAATCGCAAAAAGACTCGGGAAAGCCTAGCATTAGGGGCAAAATCAAGCGGCAGAAGACCGCCATGATCCAGGAGGAAATCCTGGACGCTGCCTCACGTCTGATCGCGGAGCGCGGCTTTCGCGCCGTGACCGTGGACGACATCAGCGCCGAGATGGGTTTCACAAAGTCCATCGTCTACTACTACATGAAGAACAAAAACGAGATTCTTTGGCGCATTTTCGAGAGAATTGACGAGACATACGCTAGCGGCCTTGATGAAGCGCTGAAATCCGGTGGATCACCAACTCAAGTGCTTGCTGCCGTAGTAAGACAGCACATGCTGAATGTGATGTCTCACCATGAGTGGAGCACTATTTATAATCGCGACGAGAATGAGTTGACTGACGAGCAGCGCAACATCGTGATGTCGAATAGACGTAAGTATAGCAAACGGATACAGGATTTGTATGCTAAGGGCGTAGCTGATGGGACGCTTCGGGACACTCCACCTTTAATTGCCGTTTGTTGCTTAATTGGCGCCTGCAACTGGTCATACACTTGGTTTAAGCCAACGTTCAAATACACCACTGAAGAGGTAACCAGCAGCTTTGCTGAACTTCTAATCAAGGGTGTCGCTTTGCAGGGCTAAATCAGGCCAGCCGATGCTGATCTGCTTTTGAGCCTCTGTGTTCAACACCCTGCCGCAGACCAGCATTGCTCGACGGGCGCCGTTGCCCATGGGCCTGGCCCGTCTGCCGGTCCGGACGGCCTGGGAACTTTAGGAGCTGCAGCGCCGCAGACGAGCTTCGTCGAAAACAAGGTCACGAAACGTCTTGACGCGGCCGAGGCAACCCCGGCCATCAGCCTCACATCGCTGCTTGCGTGGCGAGGTCGATGCCCCCTGCCCTAAGCTGGTTGTTGCTTGCTAGGCGGCAGCCTTTGTTGAGCAAGCTCGGCTCGATATGGCTCAAGTAATTGGTGTGTTTGAGGTCCGCTGACAAGCGATCCAGGGTGTCGGCTGGTAATAGCCTGCGGATGAATGGCGTTCGCTCCTGCGTTCGGCACCAGCGATCCCCGCCCCCCTGCCGCCGCGACAACCCCGAGCCTCATGGAATAGCGGCATGGATTGCGTCAACACCGATAAGGGCCAGTTCGTCCCACGTTTGGTGACATAGAACCAAGGGACGCGGCATGTGCGTTGTTCTTGCGACTACCCGGGGATCTTGGTCGCATCTCAAAAGTCCGTGGTGGAGCGGCTATTGACCTTTTCGTGGTTTCGGTATTATTCTGCACCCATGCGTCCATAAAACAATCTAATCGGTATAAAACGGCCTGGGGCCGTCAGGCGCTGGGGAAGAAGTGTGCGATCGGTTGGAGCGGTTCTGCCGACGTTCTGCAATGCCCGTGTTGGGTAGGGAGAAAATCAGATGTTGAAGTTCCTGAGACAGGCCGCGCCGCTCGCGTCGGCCGTACTTTTGATGGGTTCGGCCGTTCAGGCGCAGGCCGAAGACCTCACCTTCGTGACATTCAGCGGCTACTATCCGCCGGATCTCTTCGCTGAATTTGAGAAAGCGACCGGCATTCACGTCAATCTGGTCGAGGTCGCCACCAACGAAGAGACCATGGGCAAAATGATGGCCAGCGGCGGCGCTGGCTTTGACGTGATGGTCGTGTCAGCCCCGTTCGTCACTGCCTTGCAGAAGCTGGACATGTTGTCGGAGATTGATCAAAAGAATGTCCCGAACAGGTCCAATCTGTATCCGGAAGCGTTTAAGCTCAGCTATGATCCAGGCTTAAAATACTCGGTTCCCTATGCCTGGGGAACGTTTGGGCTCTGTTATCGTGACGATCTCCTGAAGGTCAAGCCAACCAGTTGGTGGGACATCCTGAAGCCTTCTGACGAGATCAAGGGCAAATACACCTTGGTTCCGGATGAGCGCTGGTTCATGGAATCTGCGCTGCTGGCCAATGGCCTTTCGATCAATGACGTGTCGGAAAAGGCTCTCGAAACGATCAGGCCTAACCTGATCGCCGCCAAGAAGGACGTGCTCGCCTTCGACAACTTTACCATGGGAAGCAGGCTCGTCTCTGGCGAAGCCGTGATGTCTGCAACCTGGGACGGATGGTGCTCCATGGCCATGCGCGACAACGCCAGCATCAAATACGTGGTTCCAAAGGAAGGTACCGACACTTGGGTCGACTCATTTGTCGTTCCGAAAAAAACTGCACACAAGGAAGCTGCCGAGAAGTTCATCAACTTCGTGCTGGATGCCAAACATCATGGCTGGTTGGTCAGTCAGTTGCTCTACAATGTCCCCAACAAGGCGGCCATGGACGCAGCGGATCCGGAACTCGCCAAGAAGTATTCCCCGCTGAGGATCCCGGCCCAGGACCTTCTCAAGAATGAGATCCTCAGCGACCTCGGGGCAGATGCGCCGCGTATCTCGAAGTTTGTTACCGAGGTCATGTCGCAGCCTTAGGCTGACCTCTCGACCTACTAAATGCCGGTCAGGACTCTGACCGGCATTGCCGGCTAATTCATTGTAGGATGAGGCCAAGCGAATTTGCCAAGAATGGTTCGCGCTTGTCCAATTGCACTCACGGGGAAGTGCCGTGTGGGATGCGTGGCGCGTTAAATGCCATGTGGACGACCTGAATTCGCCGCTTGGTGGCTACGCAGACTAACTCGATCTGGGATGCTGTACGATGAACAGGAAGGTAGGCTCAGTTCTTCTTCTGGCACCGGCCTTGGTCTGGTGGCTGGCTTTCCTGATCGTCCCTTGTGGCCTGGTCCTTGCTTATACTTTTATGGATCGCGGCACCTACGGCGGCATAGAGCCGGACTTTACGTTTCACAACTTGATCCGGGCTTTTGATGGGCTCTATCTCGAGATCTTCCTGAGGTCAGCAAGGATTGCCCTCGAGGCAGCAGCCGTCTCGTTGATTGTCGGCTATCCGGCCGCCTATGCCATTTCGCGCGTAACGCCAAGATGGCAAATGCCTCTGCTATTTGTTGTTATTTTGCCCTTCTGGAGCAACTACCTTATCCGCACCTATGCGTGGATCGTTTTGCTAAACCGCGCAGGTCTGGTGAATCAGACCCTGATATCGGCAGGGATTATCCACGAGCCACTTAGTCTGCTATACAACGAAACCGCTGTCGTGGTCGGGCTGGTCTACAGCTATCTGCCATTCGTGATCCTCACAGTCTATGCTTCCATTCAACGCCTCAATCCCGAATTCTCGGAAGCGAGCGCGGACCTCGGCGCGTCTGCATGGAAAACGTTCATTCGGGTGACTTTGCCTCTGACGGCGCCCGGAATAGCTGCCGGCGGCGTTTTCGTGTTCGTTCTGTCGATTGGCAACTTCATCACTCCGCAACTCCTGGGCGGTGGCCGAACCAAAATGGTCGGAAATTTAATACAAGACCAGTTCACGGCGGCTCGAGACTGGCCTTTCGGCTCAGCATTGGCCCTCGTTCTCATAGTCATCATGGTTGGCCTCTTGGCGTTCCAGAGCGCGGTCCAACAACGAGTTCGCAATGTCGAGAAGGAGGAAGAGAGTGCGTAACGCCACCCGGCTTCTGTTCGTCCATCTGGGATCAACTCTGCTTTTTCTCTATGGCCCTATCGTCGTCCTGGTCGTCCTGAGCTTCAACGCGTCAGGTCTGCCAACCGCTTGGGGCGGGTTCTCGTTCAAGTGGTATGGGAAATTGGTGAACGATCCGGCGATCATAGGGCCACTTGTCAACACCTTGATCGTGGGCTCGGCCACCGCTCTTTTGGCGACGGTGATTGGAACCATGCTCGCACTAGGTGTTGAGCGAATGCGGTCATCGCCCGTGGTCGACGGCTTGCTTCTGACGCCAATGGTGATCCCCGACATCGTTCTGGCCATTGCGCTGTTGAGCTTTTTCGTGACCGTTCATATGAGCCTCGGCCTGCATTCCATCATCATTGCGCATGTGGTGTTCAGCATAGCGTTTGTGACCGCCGTGGTCAGAGCACGGCTCGACGGTTTCGACCATTCGTTGGTGGAGGCGTCTATCGACTTGGGAGCAGACCGCTGGACAACTTTTCGGCGTATAACGCTGCCAGCCATTGCGCCTGGTGTTATTGCAGGGGCCTTGCTTTCGTTCACATTGTCCTTCGACGAATATGTGATCGCCTCTTTCACTGCCGGTCAAACCGGCTCATCTGAAACGCTCCCCATGCACATCTATGGGATGCTGCGGTTCGGAATTAAACCCGACATCAATGCCCTGGCTGCGCTCACCCTGGCGGTAAGCTTTATTCTGGTTTTCGCTGCCCAGCGATTCAACAAGGGGGTCTTTGAAGACCTATGACTGTTTCTAACGTTATTCAACTCAAGAACATCGTCCTGAAATACGGCAGTTACATTGCAGTCGACGACGTTTCAGTCGACTTCAGGGAAGGCGAATTCTTTGCGCTTCTAGGGCCGTCCGGATGCGGAAAGACCTCTCTGCTGCGAATGGTGGCAGGGTTCGTTCAACCCTCCAGCGGCGAAATATTGCTCGATGGCAAGGACCTCGTAAGTATGCCGCCGCGTCGGCGCCCGGTTAATATGATGTTTCAGTCTTATGCGCTTTTTCCGCACATGAGCGTTGAAGGCAACGTTCGCTACGGCCTCGAGATGGCCAGATTACCAGAGGCCGAGATCCGAAAACGCGTCTCCGACATCCTGGAGACCACTCATCTCACCTCCATGGCACGCAGACGGCCAAATCAACTCTCTGGTGGCCAGCGCCAGCGGGTGGCGCTGGCGCGATCCCTCGTCATGAGGCCGCGGGTCCTGTTGTTGGACGAGCCGCTCGGAGCCCTGGACAAGAAACTGCGTGAGGCCATGCAACTCGAGCTCAAGCGTCTCCAACACGAAATGGGAATCACCTTCGTGGTGGTTACCCACGACCAAGAAGAAGCTCTTGTAATGGCGGACCGGGTTGCACTCATGCGAGCCGGCCGCATCGAACAAGTAGGGTCTTCGGCCGAGCTCTACGAACATCCGGCATCACGCTTTGTGGCAGATTTCATCGGCAAGACCAACTTCTTGCAGGGAAGGGCTGCCAGCAAGACAGTCGTCATCGAGGGCTTTGGTCAATTGACTGGCGATGTGGAGGCGACAGGTCCTGTCACCTATTCGATCCGTCCCGAGCGGATCCGGCTGTCGAAATCCAAGCTCCCAGGGTACGAGAACAGCTTTCAAGGAACCGTTGAAGAGATCCACTATCAAGGCCAAAATCAGAACGTCATGGTCCGATTGGCAGGTCAGCCCGATCTGACGGCTGTGACGATCCCAGCAAATGATCCCGAGGCTGCGAAGATCGAGACGGCCGCGACAGTATGGCTGGGTTGGAATGCCTGCGACGCGCGTATCCTGACCCGCTGAACAGGCTCTAGTGGAGATGTCCCCATTGGCGTTGTGAGAGGCCTGCAAGCGGTTTCGGCGATTTTGCAGCGCGCTCTCACGGCGGACGGTGCACGCTGCAGATGCCTGACGGCCAGCCACGGTCTTTCATTGTCCATACTTAACCGGACGCCCGGAAAAAGCGATCTGAGGGCCCTCCAACACTCATGTGCGGGCTGCCGTCTCTCATTCGATGCCGGGCCAAGCATGTTTCTTCGACCATGAGGCTTCCCGGAAGAGGATGAAAGAATGGCAGCGCATAACGTCGAACCAGGTGATATCGTCACGGATTCACGCTCAATCGTCGATCGTGCGAACGGATTGACCGGACCGGTGGTGGAGACGACTGAAGGCAAACTGCGAGGCAGCGCGACCAATCGGTTAAAAACCTTCAAAGGAGTCCATTACGGCGAAAGCACTGCGGGCAATCACCGTTTCCGGCCACCGAGGCAAGTCGTGCCCTGGTGCGGAGTGCGCGAAGCGACGGCGCTTGGCGATCCATGCTTCCAGAACAATCCGGATTGGCAGCACTGGAAAGAGGCAAGCAACGGAAGTGAAGACTGCCTGGTGTTGAATGTCTGGGCACCAGTCGATGGCCAGAAAAGGCCGGTTATGGTCTTCTTTCACGGTGGGGCGTATTTCTATGGCTCTGGCGGCGCACCGATGTACGATGGGGGGCGGCTGGCCGAGAAAGGCGATGTGGTTGTGGTGACGGTCAATCATCGCTTGCACATACTGGGTTTCATGCATCTGGCCGACCATTCAGAGAAACTCAAAGGCTGCGCAAATGTGGGACTGCTCGACCTGGTCGAGGCCTTGCGCTGGATAAGGCGCAACATTGCGGCGTTTGGCGGAGATCCTCAGAATGTGACGATCTTCGGGGAATCCGGCGGCGGCGGAAAGGTCAGCTGCCTTATGGCAATGCCGGCGGCGGCTGGTCTGTTCCAAAAGGCGATCGTGCAAAGCGGCTCCCAGCTCCATGTGCGCTCGCGCGAAGATGCTATGGCGGACACAGTGGCAGCTCTGAGGTCGCTGAGTATTGACCGAAAGAACCTATCAGCGTTGCAATCCGTGCCGTTGCAAACGCTATGGGACACATACATGAAAGTCTCGCAAAACACCCTGAGCGGCGGTTTTTCCAAAATGCCTTTCTCGCCTGTCATTGATCCAGACACATTGCCTTTCCAACCGGGCTCCGCGCATGCCATGGAGCTTTCGAAAGACGTCGCGATGATTGTCGGCGCCAACGACGCCGAGGGGATTTTTTATCTGCTGCTCCACAATCAGTTGGACGAACCCAAAGACGATCCCGCCGCGGTTGCTAAATTGCAGGCAGTTTTCCCGCGCGTGCCGGACGCCAAGAGGCCGTTGCTTGCCGAACTGCTGCAGCTATACCGGCAGAAGGCGCCGGCGGAGAATCTTCTCAACCTCACGGTCATGATCTCAAGCGAACTCTGGATGGGACGCGATGCGACGCAGCAGGCGGAAGATCGCATCAAAGCCGGATGTGCACCCGTTTACCTCTATCGTTTCGGGTGGCAGGAACCTTTCATGGGGGGCTATTGGGCAATCCACGGCGCGGAACTGCCCTTTATCTTCGACAAGCTCGAGGTCAACAATGTGTGGGGGGATGAGGATACCCTTGCCGGCCGGCAGTTGAGCGATCCGCAAGGAAAGCGATACACCCTTCGGGATGGGGTGACGGATGCTTGGTCAAGCTTCGCGCATGCCGGGAGGCCGATCTCGACCACGTTGCCTGATTGGAAACCCTACTCGATTGAGACAAGGCCGATCATGCGGTTGGATGCCCATTGCGAAGTCGTCAGCGATCCATTCGGTCCAGCAATTCGGAACGTTCTTGCATCTCTAGATGCCGGAATAGGTGCCTGATTCTTCCAGACCGGGGCGGCGCGGCACAATCCGGCCCGCGCAGCTGATACTTTTGCGGGCCAACTTTGCAGGCCGACTACCCTGCCCTCCACACAGTTTCGTGACGAAGGAGGGGAAGCCTAAAATAGTTCTAATCGCATCTCATACCCACTAGAATAAGTTAATCCATCGTGGTATGTTAATCCTACGCAATCGTTTGATGCTTGGTTAGGGATCGAGGTGATGCCGGATGATTGCCGGCTCGAACTGAACAACTCGAAGATGCTGATGAACCCGTCTGACAAAAATCTCCTTGGGACAGGCATTGCGGCTCAACGAAGCAGGCAAGAGTTGACCGTAGTCTCGATCGGCTCCAGCAGGGCCGAACAGGCGATCAAAGCGGGGCCCACCGTCCCGGCCAACACCGGCGGGCTGCCGTCTTATCCGTCCAGGCCCCGCAGATCCATGGCTCTGCAGACATGTTCGCCGCTGGTGCGGCATGCGTTCCCCGGCCCTCCCAGGCCAACTCGGTTGTCGCTGAGCCCGTCTCTGCGACAACCATTTTTTTTCGATCTGTCGGCCTTGCTGTGCGAGGCCATATCGTCGTGGGACCGTCCCGAATTGACCTTGGCCAAGATCATCACGGTCCAGCACCCGCCTGGGTCGATCGCCGACCGCGGGTCCGTAGCCGACCGCGTCGAGGCTCCGGGCTCCGAATTGGCCTAAATCTGGATACAACGTGACGTTCCTGCCGTTCCCGGTCGGTGCATTCGGGCGTCTTCGTAGCATGCTCCATTCCTCTCCCATCCATGCGGGAATATGTTTGATGTCTTCATCTGTACAGGCAGTACCTTGCCCTCTTCGACTATGGCGCGGAGCCGTTCTACCGGAATGGCTGGACTACAATGGGCATATGACCGAACACCGATATCTGCAGGCATTCGGAGAAGCTTCGGATGCTCTCTACCAGCAGATCGGGGTTGATTTTGGTAGCGCCGACGAGGGAACCTATTACACCCTGGAGACCCACATTCGTCATCGCGCTGAGTGCAAGCTTCGGACTGAGCTTTGGACGGAAACCGAAATCCTCGCCTATGACGAAAAGCGGCTCCATCTGTGGCATACCCTCTACAGCGCCGCGGGCATGCTACTGGCAACCGGCGAGCACCTATCAATTCACGTTCGCAGATCAAAGGTCGAACCCGCATCCGCAGCCATGCTCGAAAAGATCGCGAGCATTTTTCACAACCAGCGGGGCCTTCCGATGCCGTCGGGCACCGGATCGGTTCTGAAAAGACCTCTTTCGTTTAGCCGCTAGGGCGCACGCTGTGGGTCCATGCTTGCTCGGGTGACTTCGATTGGTTGCAGACTCCTGCGAACGTCGGTTTTGTCACGGTCTCGTAACATCGCTTGAACGGCAGGTATGGGGACGGCCTCGAAACGGGCCCACACCTGCCGATATCAGATGCTCAGGCAAAGATACTTTATCTCTACATAGTCCTCGATGCCGTACTTGGAGCCTTCGCGGCCCTGGCCGGACTGCTTGATGCCACCGAATGGCGCGACCTCGGTGGAAATGAGCCCCGTGTTGATCCCGACTATGCCATATTCCAATTCCTCGGCAACACGGAAGATCTTCGAGACATCCTTCGAATAGAAATAGGAGGCGAGACCAAATTCGGTATTGTTGGCCATTTCAATCACTTGGTCTTCGGTGTCGAACTTGAAGAGCGGCGCAACTGGTCCGAACGTTTCTTCCCGCGCGACCCTCATGTCCACCGTCATACCGGTCAGGATCGTCGGCTGGAAGAAGAGGCCGCCCCTTTCATCGGGCTTACCGCCAACGGTCGCGCTCGCCCTTTTGGAAAGGGCATCGGTGATGTGTTCCTCGACCTTGGCAAGCGCCTTCTTGTCAATCAGCGGACCAGCAGTCACGCCGGCTTCGAAGCCGTCACCCACCTTCATCTCCCGGACCTTGGCAGCGAGCTTGTCGGCGAAGGCGTCATACACGCCCGCCTGGACATAGAAGCGGTTGGCGCAGACGCAGGTCTGGCCATTGTTACGGTATTTCGAGAGCATGGCGCCTTCCACTGCGGCGTCGATATCGGCGTCGTCGAAGACGATGAAGGGTGCATTGCCGCCAAGCTCGAGTCCAAGCTTCATGATTTGATCGGCACCCTGGCGCATGAGAATCCGGCCAACTTCCGTCGAACCGGTGAAGGTCAGCTTGCGGACCTTGTCGTTGTCGGTGAATTCCTTGCCGATTGATGGCGAATCCTTCGAAACTACGACGCTGAAGATGCCAGCGGGAACGCCGGCGCGTTCTGCCAGGACGGCGAGCGGCAGTGCAGAAAGTGGCGTCTCGCCCGCGGGCTTGGAGACGATAGCGCATCCGGCAGCGATCGCCGGTGCCATTTTACGGGCAAGCATGGCGTTGGGAAAGTTCCACGGGGTGATTGACGCGACCACGCCAACGGGCTGCTTGATCACGATAATGCGCTTGTCGCCCTGGTGGCCGGGGATGGTGTCGCCATAGACGCGCTTGGCTTCTTCGCCGAACCATTCGACATAGGAGGCACCGTAGAGGATCTCGCCCTTGGCCTCGGCGAACGGCTTGCCCATTTCCGTGGTGAGGATGGTGGCGAGATCATCGACATTTAGCAACCATGAGGTCGTACAACTTGCGCAGAACCGCCGCTCGCTCCTTGCCGGTCTTCCTGGCCCAGGCCTTCTGCGCGGTGGAGGCGAAGTCGATAGCACGCTTGGTCTCAGTGCGATTCATGTCTGGCAGTGCCGCGACGACTTCGCCATTTTGACGGGTTGGTCACGTAGAACGTCTTGCCGCTGTCGCTCGTAGCTGTCCATTCGCCGCTAATCAGCGCCTTGTCAGTCGCCAGTGAAGGATCCTTCAGCCGGGAAAGAAGTGTATTCGAGATAGTCATGTTAGGCCTGCCCGGCGCATTCGGTCAGGGTTTCGTCGAGGATGTCGAGCGCCTCCGCAAAGACATGGTCGGGTATGGTGATTGGCGCCAGGAATCGGATCGCGTTGCCGTAGACGCCGCAGGTGAGCAGGATCAGCCCTTTATCCAAGGCCCTCTGGCGGACCTTGTTTGTGAAATCGGCATTTGGCGTCTTGGTGCCGGGAATGTTGAACTCGACTGCGTTCATGAATCCCGGACCGCGGACATCGGCGATCTGGGGGACCGCGTCGACGAGGGACTGCAGGCGCTGCTTGAGACGGTTGCCGAGGGATTCGGCGCGCTGGCAGAGTTGCTCTTGCTCGATCACGTCCAAAACGGCGTTGCCGGCGGCAATGCCGATTGGATTACCGCCATAGGTTCCGCCAAGGCCTCCCGGGGTGGGCGCGTCCATGATCTCGGCTCGGCCGGTGACTGCCGCGATCGGGAAGCCGCCACCAAGGCCCTTGGCCATCGTGGTGATGTCGGCTTCGATACCGTAATGCTCCATGGCAAAGAGCTTGCCTGTACGGGCAAAGCCGGTCTGCACCTCGTCGGCGATGAGCAGGATGCCGTGCTTGTCAGCCAGTTCGCGCAGCTTCGCCATAAAGGGACGGGGGACCTGATAGAAGCCGCCCTCGCCTTGGACCGGCTCGACGATGAAGGCTGCCACGCGATCGGGGTCTACATCGGCCTTGAAGAGCTTGTCGAGCACTGAGAGCGCATCTGCAACGGAGGTTCCGTGCAGTTCGACGGGGAAAGGAGCGTGAAAGACATCGGGCATCATGGCACCGAAGCCGGCCTTGTAGGGGACGACCTTGCCGGTCAGCGTCATGCCCATGAAGGTGCGTCCATGAAATGCACCGCTGAACGCGATGACAGCGGAACGATTGGTGGCGGCGCGTGCGATCTTGACCGCGTTTTCGACGGCTTCCGCGCCGGTCGTTACGAAGATCGTCTTCTTCTTGAAATTGCCCGGAACCGCATTGTTTAGGCGCTCGGCAAGCCGGACGTAGTTCTCATAGGGAACGACCTGATGGCAAGTATGCGTGAACTGGTCGAGCTGGGCTTTTACCGCATCGATCACCTTGGGATGGCGATGGCCAGTGTTGACGACGGCGATGCCGGCCGCGAAATCAATATAGCGGCGCCCCTCGACATCCCAGAGCTCGGCATTCTCAGCCCGTTCGGCATAGATTTGCGTGGTGACGCCGACGCCGCGCGAGATGGCGTCCGCCCGGCGCGAGGCTATTTCTGCATTGAGCATTTTGATGTCTCCAAAATTGGCGATGCTGCCGCCGGACGGCGGCGAAACCGCTGGCACGACGCTGCGTGCGAACGCTACATATTCGGGTAGTTCGGCCCACCTCCGCCTTGGGGCGTGCTCCAATTGATGTTCTGTAGCGGATCCTTGATGTCACACGTCTTGCAGTGGACGCAGTTCTGGAAGTTGATGACAAAGCGAGGGCTTTTGCCTTCCTCAGTGATCACTTCGTAGACGCCTGCGGGGCAATAACGTTGCGCGGGCTCCGCAAATTTCGGCAGGTTGATTGCGACCGGAAGCGAGGGGTCTTTCAGCTTCAAGTGCGCAGGCTGTGCCTCGTCATGATTGGTGAACGAGAACGCGACATTGGTCAGCCGATCGAAGCTTATCCGGCCATCCGGCCTGGGGTAGTCAATGGCCTTATGATCCATTGCGAGGCCGGTGGATTCGGCATCGGTTTTGCCGTGCCGGAGCGTGCCAAACACAGAAAAGCCGAACGTATTGGCCCACATGTCGAGGCCGCCGCCGATCAGCGAAGCGACAAGCCCAAACTTGGACCATAATGGTTTGACGTTCCGGACCTTTCTAAGATCCTTGCCGATGGCGCCGTTCCTGACCTCGGTCTCGTAGGCAAAAAGCTCATCGCCTTGTCGGCCGCTGCGGATGGCTGCATGGGCAGCATCGGCTGCCGCCTTGCCCGATAGCATGGCGTTGTGATTGCCTTTGATGCGGGGCACGTTGACCATTCCGGCAGAGCAGCCCAGCAATGCAACGCCTGGCGCGACCAGCTTCGGAATTGACTGCCAGCCGCCCTCGGAAATGGCACGGGCTCCATAGGCGACTCGTTTGCCGCCCTCGAGCAGGTCGGCGACCATCGGATGATGCTTGAAGCGCTGGAATTCCATGTAAGGATAGAGAAAGGGGTTCTTGTAGTTCAGGTGCACGACGAACCCGACATAGACCTGGTTGTTTTCCAGGTGGTAGATGAACGAACCGCCGCCAGCATTGGATCCCAGCGGCCACCCCATCGTATGGGTCACGGTTCCCAGGCGGTGCTTGGCAGGATCAATCTCCCATATCTCCTTCATGCCGAGGCCATATTTCTGCGGGCAGTGGCCGTCGGAGAGGCGATATTTTTCAATGACCTGTTTGGAGAGTGAACCACGGACCCCTTCACCCAGGAAGACATATTTGCCGTGAAGTTCCAGTCCCGGCTCGTAAGCCGGACCAGGTTCCCCTGTCGCCGGATCCCTGCCGAATTCGCCCGCAACGACCCCTTTCACGCGGTCGCCTTCAAACACCAGCTCGGAGGCTGCCATGCCGGTGAATATCTCGACGCCCAGGGCCTCGGCCTGTGCGGCCATCCAGCGACAGACGTTGGCCATCGATACAACGTAGTTACCATGATTGTTCATCAAGGGCGGCATCGGCCAGTTTGGGATGCGCAGCTGGCCCTTTGGCCCCAGAATATAGAACCTGTCCTGCTTCACCTCGACTGAGATCGGAGCACCACGTTCGCGCCAGTCGGGAATAAGGGAATCAAGCCCGCCGCAATCCAGCACCGCGCCCGAAAGGATATGCGCGCCGACCTCCGAGCCCTTCTCCAACAGCACGACCGACAGGCCCGAATCAAGCTGCTTGAGACGGATGGCCGCGGACAATCCCGCAGGTCCGGCGCCGACGATGACGACATCGTATTCCATGCTTTCGCGTTCAACGGTCATTCGCCCATCCGCTGTTGTCTTTTCAGTCTTCGCGCTCATCCCAGTGCCAGGGTCGCAGCGCCGCCGCCCGCCCTTGATGTCGCCGGCATCTTCGGCAGTGCAACTGGTTCAGAAGGAAGTCACATTCTGAAGGCTGTCCAGAGCTTCAACGTACTCGTTGAGCAAACGCTCGATCTCACCCTTGACGGTCGTTGGACCGTTCATGTCTCCGACGGCCTGACCGACCGAGTATGTCCAATAGTCAAGGTTACGGCCGCGTTCGGCCCGCTTGTAAGGATAGCCATTCAGGATCGATTGCATTGGCCAGCTAAGGGGCTGGGGCGCTCCAGGCCGCTGCCACTCCTCGACATACTTGGTGTACAGCATGCGTCCCTGCTTTCCGGTCATCACTTTGGCAATCCGGGCATCTTCGGAAGCCGCGGCGAAGAGCCTTTCGCGCATTTCGACGCTCAGATCGCTTTCTGCCGTCCCCAGCCAGAGGGAACCCATCCACACGCCCTGGCAGCCAAGAGCGAGCGCGGCAAGGATATGGGAGCCGCGGGTAACCCCACCGGCGGCGAGGACGGGAATGCCTTTTGCTGCTTCCACGGTCTGCGGCCACAGCACCATGGAAGCGATGGATCCAACGCTGCCACCAGCTTCGGTTCCCTGTGCGACCAATACGTCAACGCCGACATCGCGTTGCTTAGCGGCGTGTTTGGCGCTGCCGACCAGTGCGCCAACCTTCACGCCATGCGCGTGTGCTTCCTTCACAACCCACTCCGGCGTCACGCCGAGCGCGCCGACGACGAGTTTGACAGATTTCTTGCTGAGAACGACGTCGAGCTGCTCGCGGCTCTTCTTGTGCGTCATCGACATTTTTTGAGCGTATTCAGCCATGTATGCATTTCGGTCATCTTCCGCGATGTCCGCTATGCCGGCGTCATCGAGCATGTTTTTGACGAAGGCCAGGTGGCTCTTCGGAATCAGCTTGAGATACTCTTGCGGGCTCTTTTCCTCGTCGCCGCCGGTGCCGGGAAACACGAGATCGACGGAAAACGGCCTGCCCTCCACTCGCTGTTCGATCCAGTCAATTGACATTTCGAGCTCTTCAGGCGTCATCCAGGCTGCTCCGAGCGAGCCCATGCCGCCAGCCTTGGTGACTTCGGCCACGACGTCGCGGCAGTGCGAGAAGGCAAAAATGGGAAGGTCGATACCGAGCTGCTTTGCCAATTCAGTTTTCATGTTTCACCTGCTGTTCGGTTGCCGCGACCGGGCTGTCGCCGCCAGGTCGGCTGTTTTTGTTCGCCAGAAAAACCACCGGCCGGCGGCATCGGCGATTCGCTCGAAAGCTACCAATGGGTACAATTAACATTATTATGAGTATGTTTGTAAAGAGGTGAGTTGTCTGCCGACCCAGTGTGGGTGTGACCGCTGCCATGAGTGCGAGGTTTCACAGGTGATCATCACCCGCAATTTTTACGTCCTCTGGCGCTATCGACGCATCAAGGCAGTTGCGCAATCCAGCGAGTACTGTAATATACGGATGAGTATGAGGCGGCAATCGTTGCACTAGCCCGGAAGGGCTTCCGCATCAGTGTCGAGTCCTTTTTGGCGTTCGGGAATGCATTCCCTCCACCTGGTGGGAATGCTGTTATCAGAAGGAAAAAATTATGTTCGACTTTAAGGGAAAAGTGGTCGTCATTACGGGTGGCGAAACCGGCATTGGGAGAGCAACGGTCGAAGCTTTCGCACGTGCGGGCGCAAACGTTACGATTGCTGGGTACCTCGAAGACCAAGGCCAAGATGTCGTCAGGTCTCTTGCCGGTGAGGGCATTAAGGTTGATTTTCTGAAGACCGATGTTCAGCAAGAAGAATCGGTCGATGAAGTTACCGCGGCCGTGATCTCCAAACATGGTCGTATCGACGTGCTCGTGAACAATGCCTCTATCTTTGACGGCTTTGCGGGCTGCCTCGAAACCACCAATGCCCTGTGGGAAAAGGTGATCAACACCAATTTGCGCGGCACTTTCTTCTTCTGCCGGGCGGTCCTCAAGGACATGGTCGCGCGCGGTGAGGGGCGCATTGTCAACGTCGCGTCCGTCGGAGGCATCATTGGCGGTGCCGATGGCCTTGCCTACACCACATCGAAATTTGGCGTCATTGGTCTCACGCGCCAGATGGCGGTCGAATTCACGTCAAAGGGCGTTGGCATCAACGCTGTTTGCCCGGGGATGATCCAGACCGACATGCGTACGCATTCCGCGCGCATCCTGGGGGATGACGCTCCCAATATGGCACGAGGCGTTGGTGTCAATCCTGACGCGCTAAAGCGTGTCCCAGCAGGCAAGAAAGGCGTGCCGGCCGACATTGCGAACGCGATTATGTTCGCTGCGTCACCGTTTGCGAGCTACATGGCGGGTCACTCGCTCGTCATCGACGCCGGCTGGACTATCCAGTAGCGGCGACGCCGCCAGCGCCAGCCGTCCCTCATTCGTCGCATTGGCTGCCCTTAACGTGCAGCCAATGCTTTGCTAACGGAGATCAATTCGACCTGCTCTCGATTGTCCTAAAAGCGCCCGGTGCGGCGCCGTCGGGCTGAACCGCACGACTTTTACCCTCCGTGCAGATGGGCTGCTGGTGACGAAAACCGAAGTCCAAGAAATCGGCGTGGCGACACGCGAGCCACTTCCGAGCTAGACCAAGGAGCCAACCTCGTTAACGGAGTGCAATCGGCCCCGGTGCTGGCGACAATTGTCCCGTTCAGCGAAGTCGGGGGTTGCGCAGTTGTTTCGACCTGGAGTTAAAAGAGCCCGTGGTCGTAGCATTGTCCGAGACCAAGGAGCATTTTTCACAACACCCACGCAAGCCGCCGGGCGCTCGCACGGAGCTGCCCTCCCCTTTGGCGTCGGCAGCCAGACATTCCGCAGGTGGTCAATCGTCAATTCAGCGGCTCCATAGAGCGGGCAAGCTCAAGGCCGGCGGTGAAACATCACCTTCCACACGCCCTGCTGGCAGATCTCTTCCCTTTGGTTGCGCACTTCGACCCAAAAGTTGACGATACCGCGCGACGGATGGGAGGTGGGGCGAACGCTCTCGACACGCTGGTAGACGTGGATGGTGTCGCCGATCTTGACCGGTGTCTTGAGGTCCCAGGTCATCCCCAGAAACGCGATCGCCGTGCCTTCCTTCAGACCCAAGCGAAACTCAAGGCCCGTCGCAATGGCGAAAACGGCGGGCCCATGCAGAATGCGGCCGCCGAACGGTGTGGCCCTAGCATAAATTTCATCGGTGTGAATTGGGTTGTAGTCGCCGGTCAACGCGGCAAACATCACAATGTCGGTCTCAGTGGTCGTGCGACGGGGCGTCAACCATTCTTGCCCGACCTGAATGTCGTCGAAAAAAAGCGCATTCGGGCCTAGGCCGAATGTAGGGTTTTTTGCGTCCATTCCACACCTTTTTTGGACCGGCCGAGGGTGATCATGGTTGGTACACCAGTCGGACACATTCGCGCATGCATCGGCGCTAAATGTACCGATAAGAATGCATATTATACCAGCTGGTTTGAACTGTCAATTTGGCAGTCCCTGGGCCGGACCGCGTGGAGAAACAGGACGGCGCCATACGATTTACTCGCCGTCCAAACCGCATTCCCATAGAAATTGATGAAGTGTGCCTAGGTCATGACCATAGTTCGTTAAGTCGCCGCAAACGTTGTGAGGAGGCTCTTCGTAGACCTCCGCGAAGAGGGGCCTGGGCGACCTCTCGTTGCGTATCTGAAATGGCTGGGAGTGCCCATCCCACTCGCAAGCGCGCTTCAGCTCACGAATGTGACCGTGCGGGAGATCGGCTCGCGCATCGTCCGGAAGCTGTTTGCCACATGCGCCTCGTCCTCGTACCCAAATGATACGCCGCACACAATCCGAAGCTCCTTGGCGATGGGAACGTGGTTTCGGATGATGCTGGCGTAATGCGCAATCGCGCCCTGCGGCACGGTTGCAATGCCCAGCGCGCGGGCCGCTATGAGAAAGTGCCCAAGATATATACCGGTGTCGAAGAGGCCCCGCTCGGCAAGGTCCTCGTGGACCGTCACCACGGCCAGATGAGGGGCACCGAAGAACCTAAAGTTCTCCAGAGCCTGACGGCCGGATGCCACGCGATCTCCGCGTTCAATCCCAACGGCATTGTACAATCCCCAGCCGCATTCGCGCCGGCGCTCCTGGTATACCCCAGTGTAGGTGGCGATTGGTGGCACGTCGGATGACCGCTCGGCTCCGCTAGAGGCGGCAGCAAACATTTCCTCGCGAAGGGCTTCGAGCGCCGGTCCGCTCACGATGAAGAGACTGCACGGCTGGGTGTTGCAGTCCGACGGCGCCGTGCGAGCAACTTCAAGCACCTGACAGATGTCCTCTATTGGAACCGGCGTGCTCTTGTACGCACGGCATGCGTACCGCTCGCGGACCACGGTAAATAGGTTTTCAAAGGCGTCCAAGGGATTGCTCATGTCCTGGTTCAGTTTGTCGGCAACTCGGTTCATGTGGCGGATGACCTATTGTTCGTTCAAGGAACCCGGACTAAGCCGAGCGCGGTGGTACACAAGGCAGGTTGATCACCCACCCTGGTGGTATCCCAGAATAGCCTTTGTCTCTAGGAACTCCGAAAATGCGAGGCGGCCGCCTTCGCGCCCGTTGCCGGATTGCTTGTACCCTCCGAACGGCACTTCAGGATCGAAGCCGGCATTGTTGAGGAGCACGGACCCGACGCGCAGACGCCTTGCCACCTTCCGTGCACGTTCCCCGTTCCGGGACTGGACGTAGCCCGCTAGCCCGTATGGCGTATCGTTGGCGATTCTGATGGCGTCTTCTTCGTCGTTGTAGGGAAGGATGCAAAGGACGGGACCGAAGATTTCCTCTTGGGCCACCTTCATGCTGTTCTCGACCGAGGCCAAAATCGTCGGCTTTACGAAGAAGCCGATGTCGAGGTGTGGCGGCCGGCCTGTCCCGCCAACGACCAGTTCGGCTCCTTCATCTATACCGGCTTGAATCAGTTTTTGGATCTTGTTGAACTGATTTCTGTTCGCGACGGGGCCCATGTTGGTCTGCGAGGAATTGGGGTCTCCGATCCTGAACGAGGACACCGCCTGCCTGGCTATCGCGACCGCATCGGCGTGCATCGCCTTAGGTACGAGCAGGCGCGTGGGGGCATCACAGGACTGACCGCTGTTGGCAAAGCAGTTGGCAACGCATTCCCGGACGCTCTTTTCAAGATCGGCATCGTCGAGGACGATGTTTGCTGATTTTCCGCCGAGCTCTTGCGCGACGCGCTTGACCGTTTCGGCGGCGGCCTTTGCCACCTTGATCCCTGCCCGCGTCGAACCGGTGAAGGAGACCATATCGATATCGGAGTGACTCGATATGGCTTCGCCGACAATCGCGCCTTCGCCGTTTACCAGATTGAAGACGCCCGCCGGCGCGCCGGCCTCATCCAGCACCTCGGCGAAAATTATAGCATCGAGCGGCGAAATCTCGCTTGGCTTGAGCACGACCGTGCAGCCTGTGGCAAGTGCCGGAAGAACCTTGAGCACGACTTGATAGAGGGGCCAGTTCCACGGGGTGATAAGCCCCACCACCCCGATGGGTTCCTTCACCACGAGAGCGGAGCCTAGCTGATGGGCGAACTGGTACTCTTCGAGTGTCTTGATGTTGACTTCGAAATGACCGAAGCAACCTGCCGTCTGAGCTTCCCGGCTCAATGTGATCGGAGCGCCGATTTCGCTAGTAATTGCCTGAGCGAAATCGTCCTGGCGCCGGCGAAACACCTCGCAGATCTTCCGCAATAGCCGAACTCGTTCTTCAATCGAAGTTGTCGAATACGTCGCGAATGCCTCGCGGGCAGCCTTGACGGCAGCATCGACATCTTGCGCGGAGCCCGCCGCAATCCGAGCGCATGTGCTTTCGGTGGCAGGATTGATAACGTCGAGGTAGTTCGGCTTCACCGGGTCGACCCAACGGCCATTAATGAAGAACTGCTCGAGGTGCTCCATAAGGCCTCCTTCGGATGCATTTGTCATGCGCCGTTCGACCCGGACTGATGCCGAACTCCCACGAACCGACGGCCAGCGGGAAATCCGCCAGCGCGTGGTAGCCAATCAGCGTTGTTCTGTCTAGTGCGTAAATATCCTTGCGGGTATGTAACCCTGATTTCATTGCCGGATTCGGCAGGTTGGGACCAGGCCAGCTGATTATTCAGGTGGCAAGCAAAGCACCGGTGGCTCACGCCGAGAGCTTCAGCGATCGTCCTTGCGAAAAGGACGCCGGGCCACGCTTGGCCGCCGGAGCGGCACGGTTGCCGCTAGGTGTTGTAGTTGCCTGCCTGCCAGCCGCGGGCTTGACGCCAACCGAATGCGAGACCTGCGAAACGATCGAGCGTCAGCGCCTCGATGGGAGCGTTGGTCTCCCCTGTCAGCGCCAACTCGGTCAAGACAACGCCGATCGCGGGCGCCATCCCAAAGCCGTGGCCTCCACCACTCGCGGCCAGCAGCCCCGAAGGGCTGTCGAACTTGTGGATGAGGACCATTTGATCGGG
This sequence comes from Mesorhizobium sp. Arg314, assembly GCF_053714275.1. Classification (NCBI taxonomy): domain Bacteria; kingdom Pseudomonadati; phylum Pseudomonadota; class Alphaproteobacteria; order Hyphomicrobiales; family Phyllobacteriaceae; genus Mesorhizobium; species Mesorhizobium sp. Arg314. The sequence continues at coordinate 173,541 of NZ_JBSKBP010000012.1, forward strand.
TGTCACGTCGACGATACCACCCCAGGTCCGCAACATCTGGGCCCCACCCAGCATCGGAAACGCCTCGACGGCGCGCCTGGCGATATTCCGGATAATTGGGGTAATCGGTTTGGCCGGCTCGCGATCCGCCTCGAGGTCGACCCATTCATAGGGTCCACCCTGGATGTGGAAATTTCCGCGCTTGGTCTGTCGGATGGATATGCCCCTGCCGACGAAACACATGTCGAACATCGGAGGAAGCGGCGTGGTCACCAAGGACTCCACCCGCACCGGCGCAACCGGATACACGATGCCAAGCTTCTCCATCAGGTTGGCATTGTAGCCGCCCGCGCACAGGATGACCCGATCGGCATGCATCACGCCAGCGGAAGTCTGCACGCCGATGATCCTGCCCGCCTTCTCAAGAAGGGAATAAACTGGCGTGTCCTGAAGGATGACACCGCCGAGATCTTCAAACGCCCAAGCAAACGCCTGCGACGCCCGCTGTGGATTGGCATGCCCTGATCGGGGCGTGTAGATGGCTGCGACCGCTTCCTTCGAGACGATCGGCACCAGGTCGCGACATTGCGCGCCGTCGACGAACCTGAAGTCGATGTCGGTCTTCTGAAAGCTTGCATATTTGGTCTTGAGCGCGACCAGCTCTTTATCCGAGAAGGCGACCCAGATTCGACCCTTCTGCGTCCACTCGGTGGGGTAACCCAATTCGTCGTCAAGCGTCGGCCAAATTTGTTCGGCCATCTGCGCAAGCCGCGACTCGGCAGGTGTCTCACCGCGCAGACTTAGGAACCCCATGGCCCTCGAGGAGGCCTCGTACGCGATGGACCCTTTGTCCAACACGACAACGCGCGCACCGGTCTGCTGCATTCGATACGCTGTGGAGAGTCCCAACAGTCCAGCGCCGACGATAATCGTGTCAAATTGGCTCATTGATGAAGCTCCATGGCCTCTTGCGCATCGATCACTTTATTGCCCGGAATGGACCCAATAGGGCCAGTTCTCACGGAGATCTTCCGTTTCGTCATCGGCGACAATCAGGGACATATCCACCGGCCGGACGGGAAACCGATAAGTGGCTGGCTTCACCGCTTTCAAAGCCACACCGAAGCGCTGGTTCAACAGGAACACCGCCTCATCGCGGCAACGTTTGCCCTGGCAGTGGCCCATACCGACGCGGGTCAATCGTTTCAGTTGATCCTGGTTGATGGTGGCGCCGTTTTCGCCCTGGCGAACGAGCGACTTGGGATTTCGCAGCGATGATTTCAGATAGCGCGGAGGCTGGAGGGTGAGAAACTCGGATCGCGTCACACCTTCACACTGGCAAATGATCACGTCGTTGTCGCCGAGTTCGTTCAGCTTGGACACCCAAGTGGTGATGTATTCCGCGGCGTGGTGCTGCGGTGTTTCGGCATTGCGGGCGGTTGCTGCCCGATCGACGGGCGCGTCGCTTATCGCCTCAAGGATGGTCTGGACCTGTCCATCCTGATTGTTGAATTTCGAAAGCCAATAGATGTCGGCAAGGCTCGTCTCCAGCCCGTTGCCAACCGATGGAACCCAGGTCCCCTGGTCATCTGAGAATGTCAGTTCGCACCCGGCTGCGGCAGCCAACTCGATGTTTGGCAAAACTGCGATCGCCACGCATATGGAGTCGCATTTGACTTCGACTTGGAGCGCTTCCGGACTCGTCGAAACCAGATAGGCACCGACGACCGAACTGCTTCCCAGGGCGCGCGCGATAATGGTTTCGTAGAAGACCTTGATCCCTTGGGACTCCAACCACGCCGCATCCTCGCGGCTCGATTGGAACGTTGCCGTAGGCTCGACGAGGCCGACCACATCGACGCCCCGGGACCGGGCCTGACGGGCAAAGTCGACGGCAAGTGGGGTCGAGCCCAGAACCAGTGTGCTGGTCGCCTCGAAGGTTTGATAGGCACTCAGGAGTTTCGTTCCTGCCTTGCCGCCGAATATGCCAGGCAGGTCCCAGCCGGCAAACGAAGGAACAAAATCGCGGGACCCTGTCGCAAGAATGAGATGGTCGTATTCGATCATATCATTGCCCTCCGTTGAGACGACAGCGACCTTTGCGCTCCCGACGTTCTGGGCATTGGGGCCGTTCCGGAAGATCGCCCAGGCTATGGTGGCGACCTTGACGTCGATCTCGGCATCAACACATTCGAGAAGAAGATCGTTGGACGCCAGGACATTGTCGAAGTTGGCGCTGTCGTCCGCGAGAGCAGCCGGCAACCCCGCGCCATAATAATAGGGCGCATCGAACGACATGTTCTTTATAGCCTGGGGGTGTTCGTCGATCAGCGTGACCTCAAAGCCTGCAGCGCGCGCAAGCAATGCAAACTCGCAGCCGAGCGCGCTTGCTCCTACAACCACGACACGCTTGCCGTTCATCTCAACTTCCTTCCGTATAGCATGGACCAGGTACCCATAGGCGACCTGCCCTGCATCGTCACTCATCCCGCGCCCGACGCGGCGCGAGCTTCCCGCAGAACATCCCGTCGAGGACATACTTGGCCTTGCGGTGGCGTACCGCGCCGCCCGGCAATCGGATGCCCCGACCACGCGGTGCCCTCAATCGCGGAGGTCGGCCGCCGCCGGGAAAAGCGTACCCTTCAGCGTCTCGAGCACGTGTTTATGAGGCTGGATCAGGCCCGCTACACCTGCCTCATCAACAAGCCGCCAAACATACGCACAAGTCTAAGGATTTGTCTAGTCAGTCCGATATGCGAACTTGTAGCGCCATTGGTCTCAACGAGAGGCAGAGGAGTTCGGCGCTGGGAAAAGCAGCGCCGAGGTGCAACCAGCAACACGGCAGGTCACCTGTTCGAACCCATGATCGCCTCGATGACGGCATCCGTCACTTCCTGGGTGGAGGCGGTCCCGCCGACATCGGGAGTCAGGATCCCCGCAGCTGTCACGAGCTCGACGGCATGCATGAGGCGAGCCGCCGCGTCCGGCTCGCCCAGGTATTCCAGCATCTGCGCCGCTGTCCAGAAGGTGGCAACCGGATTTGCCTTGCCCGTGCCGGCAATATCGAAGGCCGACCCGTGGATAGGCTCGAACATTGACGGATACCGGCGCTCAGGATCGATGTTGGCCGTGGGCGCGACACCGATGCTGCCTGCGAGCGCCCCAGCCAGGTCGGATAGGATGTCGGCATGCAGATTGGTGGCGACGATCGTGTCAAGGCTTCGGGGGTTCAGGGTCATTCGCACCGTCATTGCATCGACCAGCATCTTGTCCCACTTGACGTCAGGGTACGCGGCGGCCACCTCGGCGGCTATCTCGTCCCAAAGGACCATGCCATGCCGCTGTGCATTTGACTTGGTGACGACCGTAAGGAACTTCCGTGGCCGCGACTGTGCCAGCGTGAACGCGTATCGCATGATGCGTGTGACGGCGGCCCGTGTGAAGATCGATACCTCCGTGGCAACCTCTTCGGGACGGTTTCTATGTGACCTGCCGCCCTGGCCGGAGTATTCACCCTCCGAGTTTTCCCTCACGATCACCCAATCGAGATCTCCCGGCCCTACGTCGCGCAGCGGCGAACTAATCCCGCGAAGGATCTTGGTGGGGCGGACGTTGGCGTACTGATCGAAGCTTTGGCAGATGCGCAGACGCAGGCCCCACAGCGTTATGTGATCAGGCACGTCGGGTGCGCCGACGGCGCCGAAATAGATGGCATCGAAACCCTTGAGGCGCTCGAGGCCGTCATCGGGCATCATGCTGCCGTTCTTCTTGTAGTAGTCCGACCCCCAATCGAATGTTTCGATGTTGAATTTGACCTCGCCGAGGCGCTTCTGGAGGCTTTCAAGAACTCTGATGCCTGCCGATATGACTTCGGGTCCTATGCCGTCCGCTGGGATTGCGGCAATCGAGTATTCTCGCATGGTTCTGCCTTCTTCGCTTCTTACAAATGGATTTCTGCCTCACGGCGCAAACAGCCGATCGGCCGAAAACGAAAGTTGTTGGAACGATACCAGCCGCGATCTAGTCGCGGTTGAACACCGCCGGCCGCTTCTCAAGGAACGCGGCGACGCCCTCCAGACCGTCGGGGGACATGTTTAGCAGGGCAAGCTCTTCGCCTTCCTTGACCAGACCTTCCCTGATCGGGAGTTCCGCGTGGCGGGCGGCTGCCATGATCCCGGCTATCGCCGACCGGCTAAACGGGATCCATTGCTCGACGAAGGCTCGTGCTTCGGCGACTGGATCCCTCACTATCCTGTCGATCAAGCCGATGCGAACAGCTTCCTCGGCCGTCACCGGCCGAGCGGTCAGCATCATTTCCAGCGCGCGTGGCGTACCCACCAAGCGAGGGAGCCGCTGCGTGGCGCCGGCGCCCGGAAGCAGCCCAAGCTTGATCTCTGGAAAAGAAAACGTCGCACGGTCGGTGGCAAGCCGGAATGTGCAGGCCATCGCCAGTTCCACTCCGCCCCCCATCGCCAGGCCGTCGACAACTGCGACCGACGGCACGTTTGCTTCCGACAGACCCTGCAGGACAAAGCGCCGGTACGTCGCGCGCTTGGATGCCTCTTCGGGCCGAAGACCGGTGAGGTCGTTTATGTCGGCGCCAGCACTGAACGCGCGGTCTCCCGCCGCCATAAAAATCAGACCGCGAATGCTTTTGTCGCTGTTAGCAGTCTCGACCGCGTTCTCGATGGTGCGGAAAGCGTCAAGGTCTAGCGCGTTCAGGCGATTTTGCCGGTCGATCAAGACGGTTCCGATAAAACCGTCGACATTGAAGTTTACAGGCATCGGCCTTCCTTTTTGCGAAAAGGGGAAAACGGGGGACGTCTTCACACACCAGGGATGGGGGTGGTCATTTCTTCCCATTTCTTTCGAAGGGCGCTTTTGTCGACCTTTCCGGTCCTGCCAAGCGGCAGTTCTTCCTCGAAGAAGATTTGCGCCGGAAGCTTGTACCTAGCCAGAAATTCTGATGCGTGAGACAGCAGAGCGGTGTCCGTCAGCGCGGAATTCGGCTGCCTCACCACGAACGCGACGGGGACCTCGGCAAACTTGGGATCCGGTACCCCGACCACGGCTGCACCCGCAACTTCGGGATGCCGGGCAAGAACGCCTTCAATTTCGAGGGGGGCTACATTCGCGCCGCCCCGCTTGATCAGATCCTTCGACCTGCCCGTGATATAGTAATAGCCATCGGCGTCGCGATAACCGATGTCGCCGGTCTTGAACCAGCCGTCGCTGAACGACTCGGCTGTGAGCTCGGGGTTCTTGTGGTAGCGCTTGACGACCGACGCCGCCCTCGCCAGCAGCTCGCCCTGCCCGCCAACCGCGCATTCGTTTCCGCCTTCATCGACGAATTTGACCTGCGCGCCCGGCGCCAGTCTGCCGGCAGCGCCCTTTGGCGCGTCTTTGGTGTCGGAGGAAAAGCGGCCGAACAACGGATAGCACTCCGTCATGCCGAAATAGTTCTGGATCTCAATGCCGAACTTGCGAGTGAATCTAAGCCGCAATTCGTCCAACAGCGGCGACCCCGACGAGATCATGGCCCTCATGAAGGAGAGGTCGTACGTCGCCGACTGCTGGTCTGCGAAGTCCAGCATCATCGAGAACATTGTGGGGACGCCATTGTATATCGTGACCCCGTGCTCGACAAAAGCGTCGAGCATCTCTCCGGGATGGAACCGACGGTGAATGACGACTTTTGCGCCGGCAAGCAGCGATATCGTCGTCACGGTCGAGAGCCCAAGCAAGAAGCCGAACGGCGAGCCCACGGCAGTCGTATCGGCGGCCGTCAGGCCCCAAAGCTCGATGAATGCGGCGGCCGCGTTCAGCTGGTTCGTGTGGTTGAGCACCACGGCCTTCGGCGTGCCGGTCGAGCCTGACGTATAGGTGATTACAAGGTCATCGTCGGGATCGCGCCGCGCGACGTCGGCGGGAGACGGCGTTGCCGACAAGTTCGTGAGTTCGTCGATCGGCCTGACCAGACCTGACGGAAGTCCGAGGGCCGAAAGATCGGCAACCATCTCGTCCCGGAACAGTACCTTCGCCTCGCTATGGCCGATAATGTAGTTCGCTTCTTCGGCCGTCAGATTGAAATTGAGCGGAACGAATACAGCGCCTATCTTGGCGCAGGCGATGTAGCAGTGGACAAACTCGGGCCGGTTTTGCGCGAAGACTGCAACCGATTGCCCTTTCTCGATGCCAATCGACAGCAAATGCGCAGCGACTTTGTCGATCTGCTCGATCAATTTGCCAAACGCTTCGGATTGATCATTGTAGACCAGCGCGACGTGTTCGGGCTGGCGATCTGCCACCTCCTTCAGAGCTTCGTAGACCGTTGCAGATTTCCAATAATCTTTTTTCACGTTGTTGAGCCCATTCGTTTCGGCGGCCAGGCCTGCAAATTGGTTTCGCGCCACCACCGCGCGCCAATCCGCCTTATTGTACCCGACAGTTTGCAATTATACCAATTAGAACTCTCTACCGCCATCTGCCGAAAAAGCAAGTGGTTTCAGCTGCGCTACTGTGAACAGGCGGTCACAAAGCCCGGCACTGGCAATCTCCTTCGGCCCTCTGGACCAGACCGCGCCGTCGCAGCCGGTTGAACCTGATCGCCCCATATCCGCCGATCAGCGACCGCTGACATATCGCCATGCCCCAAGGGTCCCCTCGCCTTCTGCCGCCCAGTCTTCTGTCATGACGACTGAGGTCTGGGGGCTCGTTCCGGCGCCCTCCGGCCAGGAAAGGACGAAATATGTTGAATCGGCGGTCGAATTCACATACGCTTCAAGCCGTAGTTATACTTGGGGAGATAATCCATGAAAATATCGGCAATTTCAATCTATGGCTTGGAGCTTCCCTTGCAGACGCCGCAGGTTCTGTCCCGGGCGCGGACCTTCGAGGGTTTCCAGTCGACTTTCATCAGAATAGATACCACCGAAGGAGTTTCGGGCTGGGGGGAGGTATGCCCATGGGGTTCCACCTACCTGCCCGCCTTCCCAGGCGGTGTGCGCGCTGCTCTCGCGGAGATGGCGCCCCATCTGATTGGGCAGGATCCCTTGCGACCCGACGTCTTGATGCGATATATGGACACATTACTGAGCGGGCACATCTACGCAAAGGCTGCAGTCGATTTTGCCATCTGGGACATCATGGGGAAGGCGGCCGGCCGCCCAATCTACGAGTTGCTCGGCGGCAAGGAAAACAATCCGGTGCCCCGGCTCGCGTCAATCCACATAAACACCTTCGACGTTATGCTCGAGGAGCTCGAGCAAAAACGCAAGGCAGGCGTCAAAGCTTTTTCCCTCAAGGTGGGCAATGGGGTCGAGCAGGATATCGAAGCCGTAAAGCGGTTCACCGAACACAGGCAGCCGGGGGAAATCTTCATCTTCGACGCCAACGGTGGCTGGAGTCCCTATCAGGCGATCCGGGTAATGAATGCGGTCGGCGATCTGGATACGACCTTCGAACAGCCATGCGCGACCTACGAACAATGCCTGGAGGTCCGCTCTCGCACGCGGCAACCAATCTCCCTCGACGAGTGCATGGTTGAACTACGCGACTTCGTTCGGTCCCTCTCAGACAAGAGCTGCGAGCTCGTGAGCATCAAGCTGGCGCGTGTCGGCGGACTTACCCGTGCCCGGGCAATCCGCGACTTATGCATGGCCTTCGACATCAATCTGTTCATCATGTGCATGGCAGGCACTGTCATCAATGACACGGTGGGCGCCCATTTTGCCCAGACAATCCCCGCCAATCGGTTCATTGGGGCGTGGTCCTGCCAGGACTATGTGACCGTCGATCCTGCCCCGGGCAGAGGCGCCCGGACGGTCAATGGCATGCTTCCACCGCCCGACTTGCCGGGACTCGGCGTCGAACCCGACATCAGCTTGCTCGGCGCGCCGCTCGCGGTTTTCCAGTAAAACCTCGGGCAATCGGCCGGCATGGACTGGCCGGAGCCGGTCTTTCGGTTCAAAGCCGCAAACTGTGGGACAGGTCCCTTTCCGCTCCAAGTTCGACTGGATCCTCACCATTCAGCACAAACTGACGCCAGCGTAGGATCGCTTGGCCGGGTTGTGGCGGCGCACTTCCATGCGGTCGATTTGGGTGCGCGGCCACGCGAGGGGGCTGGCACCAAACAGATGGCAAGAAGCGTTTGTTGGCTTTGCTGAGCGAAGGCCCTGGCGCCATACTCCTCGGCGCTATCTACTGCGGCGAGAGACCACGAAGTCTCTCGGAGCGGCGGCGCACGAACTCGACGGTCACCAGGAATGCGACCGAGACCATGACTAGGATCGTCGCCGCGGCCAGAATCGCTGGGCTGACCTGCTCGCGCAGTCCACTCCACATCTGTTTAGGAATGGTGACCTGCTGCGGGCCACCCACAAACAATACGGTCACCACCTCGTCGAACGAGGTCGCGAACGCGAACAGCGCCCCTGCTACTACGCCCGGCAGGATGAGCGGAAGGGTCACCTTTCTGAAGGCCCACATGGGGGATGCGCCAAGGCTCGCGGCGGCGCGCGAAAGTGAGGCGTCGAAGCCGACCAACGTCGCGGTGACGGTAATAACCACGTACGGCATGCCTAATGTGGCGTGAGCGAGCACGATGCCCGTATAGGTCGCCGTGAGACGTGCGCACTGAAAGCCGATTATGCTGCAGGGATTGGAATAGAAGAAGAAGAGACCGGTGGCAATGATGACGATCGGTATGATCATGGGAGACAGCAAAATGCCCATGACAAGCTTTCGGCAGGGCATCTCGCTGCGGGCAAGTCCCAGCGCTGCCAGCGTTCCCAGGACGGTGGCGAGAAGCGTCGACCAGAAGCCGATAACGATCGAGTTCTTGGCCGCATTCACCCACGTCGAATTCGACCACATGTCCGCCAACGCGCTCATGCTCCATGGCGCATCGGGTTGATTCATGCCGAATTTCAAGAGGAGGTCGTACCAGCGAAGCGAATAGCCGGCCGGATCGAGCGTCAGCATCTGGCGGGTAAAGGAAAAATATGGTTGCGCGTTGAAACTCAACGGGATGACCATAATGATCGGCGCGACCAGGAAGATGAAAATCAAAACGCAGATCGTCCGGTAAGTGTAGTACCAGATCCGCTCAAGCGGGTCGGCATAAGCGGGAAGGCTCATCTCGTTCCTCCGATATCATCCTAGCCCATTCTCAATTTATCGATGCCGACGAGGCGATCGTGTATCCAGTACAGGATCATGATCGCGACAAGCAGCATAAAGGCGAGCGCCGCGGCGAGCGACCAATTGGACGCGCCGAGGTGATACTGTATCATGTTTGAGATGAGCTGCCCGTCGGCGCCCCCGACCAGCGCCGGCGTGATATAGTAGCCGACGGCCAAGATGAAGACGAGCAAGGACCCGGCAGCGATGCCGGGTAATGTCTGCGGCAAATAGATTCGCCGGAACGCTAGCCAGCTCGACGCGCCGAGGCTTCGTGCTGCCCGGACATAGGATGGGTTGATCATCTTCATCACCGAGTAAAGTGGCAGCACCACGAACGGGAGCAGGACATGCGTCATGACAATAATCGTGCCCGTCCGGTTGTAGATGAGCGATAGGCGCTGCGCGGTGTCGATGATGCCGGAACTCACGAGGACGTCGTTGATCACGCCTTGGTTCTGGAGCAGCACAATCCAACAGGACGTCCTGACGAGCAGCGAGGTCCAGAACGGCAACAGAACCAGGATCATCAATAGATTGCCCTTGGCGGGCGGAAGAGTGGCAAGCAAATGGGCCACTGGAAATGCCAGCAAGACACACAGGACGGTTATTAACGCTGACAACGCGAACGTCTTGACGAAAAGCGCGACGTAGATGCGGCGGTTCTCGGGCAACTGAATGACATTGCCGGCGGAGTCGCGCTGGCGGTCCAGCGCTATGATGTAGAAATCAAGCGTGTAGGGATTGGCCGCCGTGCGCATGGCCTGCCACAAGCTTGGATCCTGCCACCTCTGGTCGATTGCCACCAGGGTGTCCTTGTAGGGGGGCTTGAGGTCCGCTGAGTTGCGCGCGGATGCCGTGAATAGAGAGCGTGCCCCTGGTACGATATAGTTGATGCGAGCGCCTGCTTCCCCAGCCGTTCGGTTGCGTCGCATCAGGTCGAGATCGGCACCAAGTGCGGCATATGCACTTTCGTCAGGTACCGCTTTGGAAGGATTGGCGCCGAACCACTCAACGAGGTGGGGCGCGCTTTTCGAGAAGCCATCGCTATAAACTGAGCGGAAAAGTATCTGACCTATCGGGATCACAAAGGTTACCACGACGAACAGCAGCAGCGGAAGCACAAGAAGGAATGCCCGGCGCCGAGCAAGGCGCTGGGCAGACGCCAGCGCCTTGCCCAGCGGCCGGCCGTCGGCCGTAGTGAGCTCAATGAAAGAGACTGTCATTTGGCGTCCTTGCCGGCACACCGGCGAAAGATTGAACTCTGCTCAGCCGTTCACGGGGTCATGCCTCAATTGGAGGCGAGCCAGGAGTTGAAGCGCTCCGTGAGTTCCGCCTCATGATCTACCCAGAACTCAGTGGACACCGCCAGAGCGGTCTTCAGGTTTTCCGGGTTTGTCGGCATGTAGGGACGAAGGTCGGTTTTGCCGTCCTTGAACATGTGGACCAACGGGACCGACGACTTGCGCGCAGGTCCGAACGGCAGCACGGTCGCGATGCCGGCGAGGCGCGTGGTGTCGGTAGCGAAGGCCATATATTTCATCGCATCCTTGAGGTGCGGAGCACCCTTCGGGACGACGAACATTGCGAAGTCGTAGATCTGGCCGTCCCAGACTGTCTTGAACGGCTTGCCCTCGACGACGGAAGCGTTGAAAAACCTGTTCGCCGGTCCGTTGGTCATGACCACCTCTCCATCCGCAAGGAGGCGGGCGGCTTCGGCATTGGCCTGATACCAGACGACCTGGTTCTTGATTGTTCCAAGTTTGGCGAATGCTCGATCGACGCCCTCGGGGGTTGACAGCGTCTTGTAGACCTCTGAGGCTGGGACGCCATCAGCCATCAATGCCGTTTCCAGGGCGAACTTGGGCTGCTTCCTGAAAGCGCGCTTGCCGGGAAACTTCTTCAGATCAAAGAAATCCGCTACGGAAGTCGGTCCTTGGGGGAACTTGCTCGTGTCGTACGCATAGACGAACGAGTAGACCACCGTTGCTACGGCGCAGTCCAGGACGGAGCCCGGCAGAAAATCGTTCTTCGCCGACGTGCCATCTGGCGCAGCAGGCAGGATAGCCGGATCAATGCGCTCCAAGAGGCCCTCGTCACATCCGCGGATGGCGTCCGGCGTTTCGACTTCGGCCACGTCGACCGTGACGTTGCCTGCTTCGACCATCGACTTGATGAAGCCCGCGGGATTGTCCGAATCCACCATGCTGCTCGGGATGCCGGTTTCCTTGGAGAAAGGGCGGTTGAAGGCTTCGACCTGTCCGGCGCTGTAGTCGCCTCCCGTCGACATCACGACCACGTCTGCTTTCGCATGGGCTGTTATTGCTGCCAGAAAGGCGCATGTTGCGAGCAAGGCTTTTCTCATAGTTGTTTCTCCCCTTTGGTTGTCTATTGATCAGGCTTCTACGGTAGTTCACCTTTCGACAAGCCAGCTTTCGAAAGATCTAGAGGGGGTCCAGCGCCCTCGCGTCATGCGGATGCCATCCGATCCGAATCCGCTCGCCGGGCGACAATTTGGTTTGCCCCAATGTGTTACGCATCTTGATGACGAAGTCATCGCTGCCGGCGACGCGCAGCCGCCCTCGCAGTATGTCGCCCATGTAGATTACTTCGAGCACGTCGGCGTCGATCGTATGGGCGCCGGCTGGCATCATCTCAGTCTTGAATTCGACGCGCTCGGGCCGAATGGAAACCAGCGTCGCCTGACCTTTCGTGGTGACGTTCACCGCAGTGGCGTCGATCAGTTCACCGGTGGTCAGCCGAACAAGCGCGCGGTCCTTCTCCAGCGCCTCCACCGTGCCCGCGAGTTTGTTGTTGGCGCCGATGAACTGCGCGACAAAACTGTTGCTCGGGTTCTCATAGATATCGGCCGGAGAGGCCAATTGCTGGATGCGACCGTTGTTGAATACAGCCACCCGGTCGGACATGGTCAACGCCTCGCCTTGGTCATGGGTGACGTAAACAACGGTGATGCCGAGAGATTCATGCATCCTCCGGATCTCGAACTGCATATGCTCGCGCAGATGCTTGTCCAAGGCGCCCAGGGGCTCATCCATAAGAACGAGTTGGGGATCGAAGACCAGAGCGCGAGCAAGCGCGATTCGCTGCTGTTGACCGCCGGACAGCTGGGCCGGGCGCCGGTTGGCGAACTCCCCCAACTGCACCATTTCAAGTGCCCGCTTGATCTTGGCCTCGCGATCGCTTCGAGCTATTCCCCGCACTTCAAGAGGGAAGGAAAGGTTCTCCCCGACGGTCATGTGCGGAAAGAGGGCATAGCTCTGGAACACCATGCCGATGCCGCGCTTGTGCGGCGGGACAAGATTGATGTTGCGGCCCGAGAGGCGAATTTGCCCGGACGTCGCTGTCTCGAAACCGGCCAGCATCATCAGGCACGTCGTCTTGCCGGACCCGGATGGACCGAGCATGGTCAGGAACTCGCCTCTTGAGACCGCCAGATTGAGATCTTTGACGACCAGGGATGTCCCATCAAAGCTCTTCTGAACGTGGTCGAAGACCACGAAATCTCGATCTCCGCACCTCTGCTCCGGCGCCGCGATGCCAGATGTCATTGGGGCACCACTTGTGACCATGGACGAATTCGTTCCCAACAGCGTTGACCGCTTTTAGACGCATGAGTATGCTTGCACGACCAATAAGTTAATTCAACTGTCTGGTGGGTATTTTTTTAGTAGGATTCGCCCAATTCAAAACCGGCCAGTTCAGAGAGTTGGCGCCCCGTCAGCACGACACAGGGATCCAATATTCGGACCAAGTCGCCAGCTGCGGAAATCTCGTCCAGCGCTCCTTCCAGCGCAAACCCGTAAAGGCGATCGCCGACCCTCAGCTGCGAGACGGCGTCGTTGCCGCGCTGGGTGATCACGCCCGATATCTCACCGACGGCGCGAGCGGAATGGATCCTTGGATCGCTACCGTCCAGTGATCTTCAATTCCTCCAACCCGATACCAGCGGCACCTGAATCTTGTCGTGAGCTATCAGGCGCACGGCACCTCCGGAAGACGCAGCAATTTCACTGAGGTGTATTGCCTAACGACCCGAGCGTTCATGTCTCCCTTGACCCTTGAGGCTCGGGGCCACCGACACGCCGGCATTCTATCGGCATGCGGCCCACCTAACTCCTCCGAAAGCGTGGCGGCCGCTTTTCGAGAAATGCCGACCGACCCTCAACGATGTCTTCGCCCGAGAAAAGCTGGTCGTAAAAAGGTTGCAGCTTGCCGCACAGCTTCAGGTCCGGCGAGACCAGAGAATCCGTGATCATCTTGGTTGCCGCAAGCGAGGCCGGCGACCGCTCAGCGAGCTCGGCGGCATAGGAGTTCATGATGGCCGATAGCTGTTTGCCGGGAACGACGCGATCGACCAGACCCCAGGACGAGGCCTCAGTTGCCTCGATGGTTCTAGCCGAAAAGAGCATATCCTTTGCCCGCGCAAGACCGATCGTCGCGATGAGGCGAGCGGAGTCGTCCGGCGAATAGGCTAGACCCAACTTGGAAGCGGTCACTGCGATCTGCGCGGTTTCATCGGCGAAACGCAAATCCGCCGACAACGAAAGCCCGAGACCTGCACCCATGCAGGCGCCTTTGACCTCAGCAATAACGGGGACAGACAGATTCCTGATGGCGGTTTTGGCTTGGCGGTAGAGATCATTATAGGCTTCGACACGCTCATTTGAGGAATAGACCCTGCCGAACTCCGAAATGTCCGCCCCTGCGCAGAAGTGATTGCCTTCACCTGAAATGATCAGCACACGGATTTCGGGAACACCCTCTATGCGTCGACAGGCTTCAATCAACCCCGCCCACATTCGTTCGGAAACGGCATTGCGCACGTGGGGACGATTGAGCGTCAGACGAGCGATGCCAGCGACTTTCAGTTCGAGGCAACCCTCCGAAAATGTTTCCAAAGCCATTATCGGCCCTCTATTTCACGAGTGTGTTGGTAGCCGTGCCCTGAATTTCGCAGCGAGATCAGCCATAAGCGGAAAGAAGCGCCGGCGCCGAACGACGTTCTCGGCTGAGACATTGCAAGGTCATCAACCTCGCGCTCTTCTTGCAAACTTATTTTTCTTCTTTTTGATCAAAGGAAGGTCGAATGCCGTGATCTGTGGGAGAGCCCCTCGGTACGGTTCAATCTCCACCAGGCAGGACTGCGCAACGGTGGCTTGGGTCATGCTCGACGAGCCGCTGTCGAGGGTGAGAACATTGGGATTTCCATGTTTCTCAAGGGGATTGTCTGGGCTCCATGACTCAGGATCAAACCATGCACCGGTCGCCAACACGACCACCCCTGGGAGCAGATCGCTGGTCAATTTAGCGCCCGCCAGGCAAGCGCCACGGTCGTTCCAAACGCGGACGACATCACCATTTTTTATCTTTCGGCGGTCTGCGTCGTCCGGATGCATCAGGATCGGCTCGCGCCCGTGAATCTTTCCCGCTTGGCTAAAGGGTGCGTGGTCGAGCTGACTGTGCAGCCGGCGGCGAGGTTCCTGGGTAAGCAGATGGAGCGGGAACCGCGACGCCAGAGGCGATCCCAGCCACTCTACCGGTTCAAGCCAGGTGGCTTGGCCAGGGCAGTCTGCATAACCAAATCCCGCTATCGTTTCAGAGTAAAGCTCAATCCGGCCCGAGGGCGTATCCAAGGGAGATGCGGTCGGATCGGCTCGAAAATCACCGAGCATGATCGTTGCATCTTCAGCGATGGGAAATTCGATCCGTCCACGATGCCAGAATTCGTCGAATGCCGGCAGGTCGGTGTGCGTCTGTCGGAAGGCTTCGTACATGTGCACCAGCCATTCACCAGCACTTCGACCGTCGGTGAACCGATCTCCGGCGCCCATCGCGCGGGCGATTCCGGCAAATATCTCGTAGTCGCTCTTCGCTTCTCCGAGAGGATCGCGCAACTTGCGCATTGCGATCAGTTGGCCTTCGCGGGATGCGAACCCGAGGTCGTTGCGTTCAAGTCCCGTGCTTGCCGGCAAGACGATGTCGGCGGCTTTGGCCGTGCTCGTCCAAAACTGTTCATGAACAATGATCGTCTCTGGTCTTTGCCAAGCGCTGACAAACCGGTTGAGGTCCTGATGGTGGTGAAATGGATTTCCCCCGGCCCAGTAGATCAGATCTATCTTGGGGTAGGTGTGGCTGCCGCCGTTGTATGTGAACACGTCTCCGGGCTTGAGCAACATGTCAGCTACACGAGCCACTGGAACGAATGCCTTTACGGGGTTTCTCCCTTGCGGCAAGCGTGGCCCGGACAAACGCCGTTCTGCCGAGCCGATCGAATTCATCGTCCCATAGCCGATGCCAAAACCGCCGCCCGGTTTGCCGATCTGGCCAAGGAGGGAAGCCAAGGTGACCAGAGCCCAATAGGACTGTTCGCCATGGCTCTGGCGTTGCAGTGACCAGGAGGCGTTGATCATTGTTCTGGCGCGGGCCATATCATGTGCCAGCGCCGAGATGCGATGTCGCGGGACGCCGGTGATGGCCTCAGCCCATTCGGGAGTTTTTTCAATCCCGTCCTTCTTCCCGGTAATGTAGGCCTCGACTTCCTTGGAGCCGACGCAGTACCGGTGCAGGAATTCGCGGTCGTGAAGGTCCTCCGACAGGAGGACGTGCCCGAGCGCAAGCATGAGGGCAACATCTGTGTTCGGCCGGATCGGCAGCCATTCCGATTCCACGTCCATATCCTGTCGAAGCGGACTGACGTTTATGAACCGCGTGCCTCGAGAAATCATTTTTAGCAGTGCGTCGCGCACTCGGTGACGCGCCGGCCCGCCAGCCGTCATTTGCGTGTTTCGCAAGGGCAGCCCGCCAAAGGCTACGAAAAGCTGTGTATGGTCGGAAAGTATGTTCCAGTCGGTATGCCGATCCAGCAGATGCTCCATTGGAGCAACAATGCGCGGCATTATGACCGAGCCAGCTCCGAAGCTGTATGAATCGAGGGACCGAACATATCCTCCGATCGCATTCAAAAAACGGTGGATCTGACTCTGTGCGTGATGGAAGCGACCAGCACTTCCCCAGCCATACGAACCGCCGAAAATTCCATCGTTTCCGCGATTGTCGATGATGCGCTTGAGTTCGCTGGCGACGATCTCGAATGCCTCGTCCCACGGCACCTCGACAAACCGCCGGTCTCCTCGGCGGGCTGACGGTGCCTTCGGACCAGCTTTTAACCAGCTTTCCCGGAATGAAGGGCGAAGGACGCGAAGGGCGTCCACTTCTGCCGAAAGTTGATCAAGCCCTATGGGACTTGGGTCCCTGTCCTCACGCCAAGGCTTGAGGACAGGGCCGCCGTCGGCGCGCCTTTCGACTTCATGGGTGCCCCAATGCCCCAGCGCAAATTCGAGGTGTTCAGCCTCATTGTTGAAGCGCTTCCGCGTCATGGCTGATTGCCTCGCGGCAAGCCGCAGCTGCATGTCGGCGAGCACATCTACGGAACGACCACGAGCTTTCCGACATGATTTCTTTTGACCAGTTCCGATTGGGCGAGACGGAGCTCTTCGAGGCCAAAGGTTTTTTCAATGAGCGGCCTCAGGCGACCCGACTCAATGTGACCTATGACGCGTTGAAACGCCGCCGACGTTGGACAAGTTATGCCGTACATCTCCAGATCCTTATAGATCAGGTCACGCAAATCTATAGGCTGAATGGGCCCGGCAATGGCGCCGGCCGTGGAATATCGCCCTCCCCGGCACAGCAGCTTTAGCAGGTCGCCGAAGACCGGTCCTCCCACCACGTCTGCGACCACGTCGACACCTCGCTCGCCGGCGATCGCTTCAACGGCAAATCTCACAGCACCACCTTCACGCGCCACGAACTCGTGCGCTCCCAAGGAGCGAATGCGTTCTTCTTTTGGTCGGCCCGCGACAGCAATCACGCGAGCACCACGGATCAGGGAAAGCTGGATCAAGGCCGTTCCCACACCACCTGCGGCGCCCGTAATGACGATGGTTTCGCCAGTGTCGAGCCTTGCCCTTTCCAACATTTCTTCCGCGGTATCATAGGAGGTCGGAAAGGTAGCGAGTTCGGCGTCGCTAAGGTCGCTCTTTATTGCGTAGGCATTCTCCTGCGGGATCGCCACGAACTCCGCGAACCCACCGTCGCGATCGCCCCCGAGATAGGCTACCAGCTGCGCACGCAGGGGCAGTGCTGGGTCGCGAATCTGGGGATCGACAATCACGCGCTCTCCCAAGCGGGACATATCCGCTGAAGCGCCGGCTGCCACAATTCGTCCAACGACTGCGGCACCCTGGATGCGTGGAAACCGAACGGCTTCTTCCTTCCAGGAAGCCTCCGTGTCTGCGTCGGACTTCGCGGCCTTGCCGACGCCGCGCAAGCCGACATCTTCCGAAACGCTTTCATTGACCGCCCGGTCATACCAGCGTGTGCGCAGGTTGACGTCGGTGTTGTTGATGCCGCAAGCGCCGACCCGCACCAAAACCTCTCCCTCGGCCGGTCTCGGTACGAGCACGTCATGGCGATATTCCAGCTTCTCGACGCCGCCGTAGCCTGTCAGCAAAACCGCGCGCATCCGATCCGGGACGACGTAGGGCAAGGTGTTCATAGGGTGCCTTTCACAGGTGATCGTGGCGGTCGAAGGCGCTCATTTCAACGAAAGGGGATGGTATTGGCAGAGCCCGGACACCGGGGCAGCAAGAGGCGCCTTAGCGAACTCCTCAACTTGATCTGGCCGCGACTAGAAGACGCTGACCACATCTTTGTTTTCGACGATGACGCTTTTGATTTGCGTGTAGTGGTCGAGTGCCGCGACCGCGCATTCGCGTCCAACCCCAGAATCCTTCACCCCCCCGAACGGCACTTCCAGAGGGGCGACATTGTAGGTGTTGATCCAGCACAGTCCGACCTCAAGCTTCTCGGCTACGCGGTGCGCCCGCTTGACATCTTGCGTAAACAGACCGCCCGACAGGCCGAATGCCGTCGCGTTCGCCCGCTCGATCACCTCGTCCTCGGTGTCGAAGGCAAGAACCGACATGACTGGTCCGAAAATCTCTTCGCGCGCTATCTTCATGTCGTCGCGAACATTCTTGAAAATGGTAGGCTCGATCCAGTATCCACCTTCCATGCCTTGCATGACCGGAACACCCCCGCCGTAGTGGAGCGTCGCGCCTTCCGCAGTCCCGGAATTGATGTAGGCCAGAACCTTGTCCTGCTGCATCTTGTTGATCAGCGGTCCCATGGTGACCTGCGGGTCAAGCGGATCGCCGATACGGATCTGACGAACGCGGTCGGTCACACGCTCAAGCAAGGCGTCGTGGATCGATCTGTGAACGAATAACCGCGTGCCGTTGGTGCAAATCTGGCCTGTAGAATAGAAGTTTGCCATCAGCGCGCCCGCGACTGCATTCTCCAGCGGTGCGTCCTCGAAGATGATCAGGGGAGATTTCCCCCCCAATTCCATCGTGCTGTGCTTCATTAGGGAGCCAGCAAGACCCATGACCTTTTTGCCGGTTGGCACTGAACCAGTCAAAGAGACCTTTGAGGTGAGCCGGTGGGAGATAAGCGCCTGTCCCACCTCCCCTGTTCCCTGAACGACATTGAATAGCCCATCAGGCAGACCAGCGTCCTTGTAGATCTCGGCCAGCAGCAGCGCTGACAGCGGAGCATTCTCCGAAGGTTTGAAAACCATGGCGTTGCCGGCGGCCAGGGCGGGCGCGGATTTCCAGCCGGCATTCTGGAACGGATAGTTCCATGCGCCGATGCCAACGCAGACCCCGAGCGGCTCGCGACGCGTATAGGCAAATGCGCCGCCGAGCGGTATCGCTTCGCCATTGTAGCCGGGTATGACACCGGCATAAAACTCCAATGCCTCGGCCACCGAAATGGCATCGACGTAGCGCGTTTCGGAAATGCCACGACCTGTATCGATCGTCTCTACCCGCGCAATCTCGTCATTTCGTGCACGCACAAGTTCTTCCGCACGACGCAGAATCCGCGCCCGTTCGACCGGACGTCTTGCTGCCCACTCCCGTTGCGCGGCCTTTGCCGAGGAGACAGCTCGCTCGATGAGTGCAGGCGTCGCTTCATGGATGCTGGCGACGATCTCGCCGGTTGCGGGGTAGATGACATCGATCTTCGCGCCAGCCGCGTCATCAACATACTCGCCGTTGACGAAGTGCGAGGCTTTTGGTTGAACGTCCATAGGTATCCTCGATTTGCTAGCGTTCCACCGCTCGGCCAAGCCATATCCAGCTGCGGACCTGCTGCTCGCGTAAGCTGGTTTTGGTCGGCCACATCGCGATCAGCGGGTCACACATCGCACGATAAGACCAATTGGGATAAATTTATACTGAACAGGATATTTTCGCAAGCAGTGATTTCAAGCGAAAGGCCTCCTGGAAGTCAGCGGTCTTTATCGCTGGCTGGTCTGCCAGGAGGGGTGCACCCAATACGGGTCATTTGAAGGGGTCAGTTGAGGTCTTCCCAGACAGAAATCCGCGGCACGCTCGCCGATCATGATCACCGAGGCATTCAAGTTGGAAGTCACCACCAGCGGCATGACAGAGGCGTCGGCGACGCGAATGCCCTCCAGGCCGTGAACCTTCATATCAGGGCCGATTACCGCCGCCGGATCATCGCTACGGCCCATGCGACACGTGCCGGAGATATGATAGGCAGTTGTAGCTCGGCTGCGGATCCAGTCGTCGAGTGCCGCATCGCTTTGCACGGCCTGGCCGGGTTCAATTTCAGCCCCGCGATAGGGCGCAAAGGGTTGAGCGGCGACGAGCTCGCGAACGAGCGCAATTCCTTCACGGAACGTCTGCATGTCGCGCTCGTCACAGAGATAGTTGAACAGCATGGCCGGGGGCTGCGCGGGATCGGCCGAACGCAGGCTGAGCGTGCCGCGGGCCTCCGATGTTTCGAGCGTGCAATGAACTTGAAAAGATTCAATCCGATACGGCTTGTAGTCCTCATGTGAGATGCCGAGCGGGAAAAACTCCAGTTTGAGATTTGGTTTCGATATGCCTGCCCTGCTGCGCACGTATGCGCTGACCTCAAACTGGTTGCTGGCAGCAATACCTCGCTTGAACAAAAACCAGTCCAATCCGACAAAAGCCCGTCGCGGCCATGTCGCATGGCGGCGCAGCGTAACAGGCTGCCGGCAAGCGTATTGGATGGGAAGGTCAGGATGATCCTGAAGATTCGCGCCTACCGCTTGGCTGTCGAGGACGATATCGATCCCGTGACGGGCGAGTTCGCTAGCAGGGCCAACCCCCGACAGCTTGAGGATATGGGCAGATCCGACACCGCCTGCCGAGAGGACAACCTCGCGACGGACCCGATAAACCGCCTGCCCGGTTCGTGTACGGCATTTCACGCCGACAGCCCGCTTGCCCTCGAAAATGACGCTTTCAACCAGGGTCTCCGGAAGAATTGTCAGGTTTGGCCGCTTCCGGACCGCCGTGGTCAGAAATGCCGCGGCAGTGGAATTTCTTTGCCCGCGGACGATTGTCTGCTCTGACGCCGCAAATCCCTCATGCTGCGGACCGTTACTATCCTTTGACATCGGATAGCCAAGGAAGCGACCGGCCTCCAGGAAAGCGCGATTCATGGGATTTGAATCAATGTCGGGACGCGTGACTTCAAGAGGACCGCTTCTGCCTCGATACCGGCTGTCGCCACCCTTGGCGCTTTCCATTTTTTTGAAATATGGCAGAACGTCCGCATAGCCCCAGCCGTCGCAGCCAAAATGGTCGCGCCACTCATCATAGTCCTGGGGATTGCCACGCGTGAAGACCATGCCGTTGATGGCTGACGAACCACCCAGAACCCGACCGCGGGGATGCCCTACCTTACGCCCTCCGAGACCCGGCTCTGGCTCGGACTCCAGACCCCAATTGTATGTGGTCGACTTCAACAGATGGTCGAGGGCCAGAGGCATCCTGATTTTCCAGTTCTCGCTGTCCGGTCCAGCCTCAATCAGAAGCACCTGCAACGAAGACTGTTCGCTCAGCCTGGCAGCAAGAACGCATCCCGCAGATCCACCGCCAACAATGACAAAGTCGAAATCCAGCTGCATTGCCTCTCCCGTTGCGCGCCTCACAGGCGTACCATAATTAATAGCTCCGCATCCCCGAGACGCGAAGCGCACTGATTGCCATCTTGCGAGAGCCTGACAAACCTGCCCTCGCTTGCTGAAAAGCTAACGCACTAGTCAGTATGTTATTAACCTAATAAGTATCTAGAGCAGCCGAGCGCGTCAAGCGGAATTGGCTATTGCCCCCTCGATTCAATGCTTGCGCGGGTGCAGTTCGATCGAGCCAGCCCATCACTTTAGGCTTTTAGACGCGGTTCGACGGGTCCAGCAAGAACAAGAGATGGCCAGCGAAGGCGAGTTCGCCTCAAACTCGTCGAAAAAGCTGCAGCCCTGCAGTTGGGGACGACTTCGATCCGGGCGAGGCTATCGGACCGCTGATTGACACTACCGGTCACGGAAAAATCGTGACAAGGCGCGCAACGTACTGGCCGACATCCTTAACAACCGCGGCGAGAATGGCGAGCCTTGCGCGTTACTGGACCGGCTTCGGCCTATGCAAAGGGCGCTAAGGCGACCGACGGCGACGTCGATTTCTTGAGGATTTTGGAGCAAGGCAGGAGGAACCGGCACGCATTTGGAGTGAGGAGAACGTTACGATGGTCGTGGTCACGCACGGTCTGGAAGAGGCGGCCGAGGGTGCTGATCCCGCCCAAGGAAAAAGGCGGCGCGGCTTATCACCATCTACCTGCCGCGTCCCGTGTGACCGCATTGAAAGCCGCTTCCTGCGCAAACGCGAGGCTGCGCGAGTTGGCGATAAGAGAAAGACGGACTTTAGCCGAATCTCTGGGCTTCAGGCGTTAAGATCCCTGGTGCATACACACCGGGGGCGCGGCCGGTAGCGTCGTGCCAGAAAAGCCGGAAGCTCTCAAGCCTGCCGTGCCGATCAAGTCGAGGGCCAGCCGAGAAAGTCTTGGTCACGGGCCATCACCAACGCGCCTGCAGCTCAAGAGCAGATCCTACGCCAAGCCGAGCCTCATCTTCAATTCCGCGTTCTCCTTGCGAAGGCGCTCTGCGAGGAGGCCCTTTAGCCGCTTGTTTTCGTCCTCGAGCGCGAGAAGATCCTTCAAATCGTCGCTTCGGGCTGCAGGTGCTGAGGCCCGCTTCCAATGATAATAGGTCTGCTCCGATATGCCCGCCTGCTTTGCGGCCAGCTTCAGAGTGGCACCGCCATTCATGTACTTCTGCATCTCGGAGAGCTTCTCGGCTCGCTCTTTTGCCGAGTAAATTTTCCGGCCATTTCCAAGTGCTGCCGTTGTATCAGATGTCGGAGTCTGGAGGACGGCACTGGTATAAGCAGGCGATGTTTTGCCCGGCTTCGACTTGCGCGATTGCGCAACTCTTCTCTTCGCCTTTGGCTTGTCTGCTTTCGGAGGGGATTCAGAGGGGGATGCTGCAGCTTCAGCGCCATTTGGATTCGGCATAGGAGTCTCCGCTTGCGATTTGAACAGATATTCAGGATCGGCGGAGATTATGTTGGAGTCAATCGTCTGACAATTGGGGAGCTCGGTCGCCTCCGATACTCGGGTTGTCTCGGCGAGGGCCGCTGAAATATCAAAATTCCCCCAAATGGACCGGGAATCCTTTTGAATGCCGCGCTTCCGCTTGACTTCCAAGATGAATGGTCGCGTTTGACGCCTCATGTTGCTTCCTTGTGAGCATCATTGTCAAAGAGGTCACGGCCGGGCCGCAATATTCGTGCCGCTAATTTCTGTTCCGCTTTGGCGTTTCTCCCGCAAAGGCGCCTTGGCAACTCCATCAGAGTCATACCCCCCTCGTAGCCGAGCCTGTAAAGCTCGTCATAAATCCGGATCAGTGTCAGTTGCATCCTGCCGGGCCGGCGCTCGCCTCCAAATCGGACGAGGCGGTCGCAGGGTTTTCCCATATTTGTCAGGCTTGTAAAGCAGCTGCACCGAACGGCGTGTCGAATCCAAAAGACGAAAACCCCGCCTTTCCGGCAAATGGTCTGGTGGAATTACTGAGGCGCGCGGAACTTCGCTGTGGCCTTCCGGTTGAGCCAGGCTCCACATGCGCTTGTCTAGCGGCCGTCGGAACATCCGCAACTTGCCCCGTCCCTGCGGCCCGTGGCAGGTTCGGACTAGAATCAGCCCGCTTTGCTGAGATTGCCGGCTGATGACTTGCCGGTGCGGCGGTCCTGCTCGATCTCATAATTGATCTTCTGACCATCGGCGAGGGTCGAAAGGCCGGCACGTTCGACGGCGGAAATGTGGACAAACACGTCCTGTCCGCCGCCATCGGGCTGGATGAAGCCGAAGCCCTTGGTGTTGTTGAACCACTTCACAGTTCCAGTCGCCATACTGTATTCCTTCATAACAATTGCAACGTAGCCTGACCGTAAGCCAAGCCGTTCATTCGAGACTTAGAGATAGACGCAGAAAAAGCGAAAAATCGCAAGGCCGCTTTAGTCGGCGCACACTGTATGGAAAACACCTGGCCAGTCTGCCTCCACCGGCCAATGCGTGGCTAGGGAACTCATCCCCTTCTTCCACAGCTTGCCCCTCATTCCGCACGGCATAAAGCTTAACTGCCTCGCCGGCAAGGAGGCAGGGAAGGCGAAAGTTTCGAGAGATGTCGCCGATGGTCGAATTGAAACGTCATTTCGAGACCTGCCAAGGGCCCGCCAACCCAACTGCCGTTGCTCCCACACCAGCCGCTGGAGATGAGCTATTCAGCCGTCGCAATTGGTTGGGGTCAGCCATCAGTCCATCAGCGGGTCACGGCGGTCGCGCTGATGATGGAAGAAAGCGCTGTAGGGAGCGTCGCGTTCAGTAAGATGTAGAGCCCTTCGCCCTGCCGGTCAGGCCGCGTCGGGCTTCTTCGCCGACGACGGGCCGCGCTCGAGTAAGTATTTAGCAATGACGATACCGTCGCGCTGATCGCGGCCGTCTTCAGCAACCTTGTTCAGGAAGCACTCGAAAGAATCCATTACCGGATTGAAATTTTTTTGTCTGCGGAGACCTGACCGATGATCTGGACGTCCTTCAAGAGAAGGGCCAGCGTTCGTACGATGCCAAAACCCGCCTATTTGTGCATACCACCGACAGTATTTCCTGTTCGCAAGCGTAGCTCGGTTTCTTTCAGATCGGGTCAGTACGGCCCTTGCAGACCTGGTGCATCTACACAGTGTTGCTGTCGGCAACACAAGGTTCCTCAGCCAGTGACGAAACCGCCTCGCGCACAGAATTCCTGACAGTCCCCCTAAGGGTCCCCTGAATCACCCCGCGGCACATCGACTTTCGGGCAGTTTCCTCCCCCACCCGCCGCAGGCGTGAGCACTATCATTAGTCGGGGGACCCGGGGGGTCATAGCCGCTCCGTCGGCTTCTCGAGCACTCGCAATGCCCAATAATGCGCGAGCTCGCCATCGACATATTTGCCGCTGTTGAGACATTGTTGCGGCTCAAAGACGCCCACCTCCTGCAGATGCAGCACCTCTTCTTCAAAGGACGCTGCCTCTGCATAGCTTTCATCAATGCTCGCCACCACAAATCCATTCGGGCGCGTGACGCGCGCCAATTCGCGCAGTCCATGCGCCTGCACATGCCCGACGGTGAAGACGCCGCAACACACGGTCACATCATAGCTCGCGCTGGAATAGCCGGAAAGTGGTCGGTTAAGGTCAACATCGCCTCGGACCTCGCGATAGGTCCCGGTTTGCCTCGCCATTTCGGCCATCGACTCGCAGAGGTCAAAGCCGTCGATGAAACGGAAGCCGAGATAATCCAATTCAACGCCGACTAGGCCTGTGCCACAGCCAGCGTCCAGGATTGTCACGGCAGCTCGCTCACGGCCGATATAGGCACTTTGCACGGCCCCCGCCAGTTCCGCCACGATCGAAGGGCCGCAGTAGTGTTCGCGCTCGACGTCCAGTTCGTAGGAACTGGCCCATTCACGGTAGTACTTGGCCAAACGATCAGCGTCACCGTGGAGCGCGTGAGAAGCTTTGAACCGCTTTTGCGAGGGTTTTTGGTTTGCGTTCTGTTGGTCGCCCATGTTCATACATATTCCTTCTTATAGGGCCCGATGCACAGTGTGGCCGCCTTCAGCAGTGGTTTCGAGAGCCAAGAACCTGCTCCCGCGGGGCGTACCTAGTCGAATGTCCTGGGCGTGTCCGACCGTAAACGAAGGCGTGGCCCGGTGAGCCGGAAATGCACCTTGCAGATTTTGCGCATGGCGCCTGCCTCTCCCTTTGTGAACCGCGATGTTTCAGAATCTTCCAACGCAGTAATCGTGCCAAACGAAGAAAGCTTTCAAATACAACGGGGCTGACCCAGCTGTGTCATCTATCCGACATTGTTTGCGTAGCACTACGTCATAATGCACGCGGCCATCGGCAGGCAACGCGGCCGCCCGCGCACTTCTCATTGACATCGGCGCAACACTGGCTATTCGTTGCGCCGCAAGGCGGAGGACGCCTTGCTGTCCGCTTCGCGCATGACTCTCGTTCGCGCGTGATCCGCAAAACGTCTATCGGCACCTGAGCCGATCCGGTCGCAGCCTACCCGGTCAAAACAAGGAAGCCGGATGAAGACTATCGTTATCTGTTCGGGCGGATTGGATTCCGTCACGCTCGCCTACAAGGTCGCAGGCGAAAGCGCCCTCACCCGCCTCCTGTCGTTTGACTACGGCCAGCGCCATAAGAAGGAGCTGGACTTCGCGCGCAGCTGCGCCATGC